>JAIITD010000027.1 GCA_022737715.1 Veillonella sp. | reverse complement strand
CGAGTCTATATAGACTCGGTTATACCTATGCAAGGAGGCATTATGTCGGATTTATTAATTACCAATGTAGATGTTCTTACCGATAATGGAACATTAAAAAATTATGCCATTGAAATCGAAAATGGTTATATTACTGCTATTTTAACCGCAGAAGAAGCAAAATCTGTGCAATCAAAGGAAACAGTAGACGGTAAAGGTCAATTGGCTGCTCCAGGTCTTGTGAATACGCATACCCATATAGCGATGGGATTGTTCCGTAACTACGCTGATGATTTAGAACTTATGGATTGGCTTGAAACTGCAATTTGGCCAACGGAAGCTAAATTGAATGACGATCTTGTTAAATGGGGCACACAACTAGGTATTGCAGAGATGTTACGTTCTGGTACAACTACATTTAGCGATATGTATTTCTTTATGAACACAACAGCTGATGTGGTGAAAGAAACTGGTATTCGTGCTGTATTATCTCGTGGTCTTGCTGGTGTTTCTCCTACAGCTGATCAAGCGCTTGTGGAAAATGCAGATTTGTTCCGTACTTATCATGGTTATGATAATGACCGCATCAAGGTTCTATTAGGACCACATGCACCATATACATGCCCAGATGCGTATATGGAAAAGGTTATTGCATTGTCTCATGAACTAAATTGTGGCATTCATATGCACTTGTCCGAAACAAAAGGGGAAGTGGAAAATGTTATAAAAGCGACTGGCAAGACACCAATCGCCCATATGCATGATTTAGGTTTGTTCTGGAATACGACATTGGCAGCTCACTGCGTACATGTAACAGAAGAAGATATGGCTATTATGGCTGAAAATAATGTAGCTGTAGCTCATAATCCACAATCTAATTTGAAATTGGCTAGTGGTATTGCACCTATTCCTGAAATGATAAAAAAAGGCATTACTGTAGGCCTTGGTACAGATGGCTCTGCATCGAATAACAATGCGGATATGCTTGAAGAAGTGCGTTTGGCAGCTACATTACATAAAGCTCGTCTTTATGATCCAAAGGCTATTCCTGCACAAGCGGCTTGGAATATGGGGACTGTAGAAGGGGCTAAAGCTCTTGGATATAATGACCTCGGTAAAATTGCAGTAGGTCAACGTGCAGATATCGTTTTGTATGATGTATCTGGTATGCATTGGATGCCTCGATATAATGATGTAGCAGCACTTGTATATTCAGCTAATAGCTCTGATACTAATACAGTCATTGTAGCCGGTAAGGTTCTTATGAAAAATAAAGAACTATTGACTATCGATGAAGAAAAATTGCGTAGCGAAATCGGTAAGGCTCAAGAGTATTTTAAAAACTAAGATTTTATACCACACATAAGAAAAACCCACTCATGATATATTTCATAGAGTGGGTTTTATGTTGTCCAGCGTAAGAGGTATTCTATTTAATAGCTTTCACTAAAAACATAGGCACAGGGATATAAAATTCATCTTCTTCCGCATAGATGCGAGGTCCTACAGTTGAATCTATTGTTACGGTAGCGTCATAAGACTCTAGAAGCTGTTTATCCCATTCAGGACGATCTGTGCCGCTAATAGATAACATATGATAGATGGTGTGACATTTTTCTAATAGTTCAGATTTGATATGTTCATGTGCATTATGAACAGATTGAGGTAGATGGTGATGATTTTTAGCGTGTTCTGCATCGTAATTTAGAATCATACCGCCAGATTTTAGAACTCGTAACCATTCCTTATACGCTTGATCTGGATGTGGTAAATTCCATGTTACATTGCGAGCCACAATAATATCAAAGGTGTTGTCATCAAAATTTAGGTTTTCAGCGTCCATAACAGCAAATTGGGCCGTACTACCAACAGATTGAGCTAATAGTTTAGATTCTTCAATCATGTTAGGTGTAATATCGATGCCCATTACAGTATGTCCTAACTGAGACAGAATAATACTGAAAAAACCAGCACCACATCCGATATCTAAAATACGTAAATTAGATTTCCCTTCCATGTGTTTTACTAATTCATCGCGCCACAATAAAAGCTTAGGGCTTTGTAATTCTTTTTCACGCAATTTACGAAAATCCTCGGCACGCTCTGTCCAATAGGATGTAATGAATGTTTTGTCATCCTCCTTAGGATGAATAATATGATTAAATGAATCGTTCATAGTGTCTCCTTATTTTTTGCTGTACTAATAGTATCATACCTAGGGTAGTATTCCTATGAAATATTTCATAAATTGACTACATTAGATATAATAAAATAGAAGCTCTGAAAGGAAGGAAAAGGATTATGATTTTACAGACGGGACAAAGAACAGATATTCCTGCTTTTTATGGACAGTGGTTTATCAATCGTGTGAAATCTGGTTTTGTAGATGTACGTAATCCTTATCATCCTAATCAGATTACGCGGTATATGATTAATCATAACATCGTCGATGGCATCGCTTTTTGTACTAAAAATCCACTGCCATTTATACAGTATTTGCCATATATTGCTGACTATCGTCAATATTGGCATATGACGATTACACCGTATGGTACTGATATTGAACCTTATGTACCTCCATATGAACAGGTGATTAATGGGTTTAAAACTATTAGTAATGGCCTAAATCCTCAATCAATGGTATGGCGCTATGATCCGATTCTTATCAATCACACGTATTCTTTCGATTTTCATTGTGAAAGCTTTTACAAGATGGCTAAATCATTAGAAGGGTATACAGATACAGTGGTAGCCAGTTATTTAGATATATACGATAAGGTATTAAGAAACTTTCCAGAAGGAAAACGACCACCTAAGGATGTACAAATACGTTTGATGAAGAACTTGGTGGATATTGCCAATCAATTTGGGATGACCTTAAAAACATGTGGTGAAGGCGATACTTTTAAATCTATTGGTGCTGATACGAGCGGTTGCCTAACCATAGATTGCTATGAACGGGCGTGGAATGTAAAATTAAAGGTATCTAAGAAAAGACCAGCGCGACCTGAATGTAATTGTTATTTACATGGCGATATAGGGGCGTATGATACATGCAGTCATTTTTGCCGTTATTGTTATGCCAATACTAATCAGCATGCTGTACGCATCAATAGAAATAACCATGATCCTCAATCTTCATTATTGATCGGACATATAAATCCTAACGATACTATAAAAATTAGTTGCGCATCTAAATATAGTATTCCCGTCCAAAACAGCCTTTTTGACCCATAGAATGTATTTTATTTATTAAAGGAGGTGTCTTATGATTACCTATAAAAATCAAGTATCTGCAGAATCTGATTTGCCCGTATTAGCAATTTGTTATGATTTCGATAAAACCTTGTCACCTGATGATATGCAAGCACAAGGCTTTATCCAATCCTTGAATGTAGATGTTAACGAATTTTGGAAAGAATCGAATACACTCGCTAAAGAACATGATATGGATAATAACTTAGCGTATATGTATATGATGGCTACTAAATCGTATGGTAAACAATTTCTCACGAAAGAGGTATTAGCTGATTATGGAAGTAAGGTGGCCTTATATAACGGTGTGAGTACATGGTTTGAACGTATTCGTCAGTACGGGTTAAAACAAGGTGTACAAATCGAACATTACATCATCTCTTCTGGCTTAAAAGAGATGATTGAAGGAACTGAAATGGCAAAAAATGGGGCTTTCAAAAAAATCTATGCCAGCGCATTTATGTTTGATGATAAAGGAGTGGCCGTCTGGCCTGCACAAGCCATCAATTACACGAATAAAACGCAGTTCTTATTCCGTATACAAAAAGGCGTGTTAGATATAAATGATTCCGGTGTAAACGATTACATCCGTCCTGAAGAACAACGTGTACCGTTCCGCAATATGATTTATATAGGTGATAGTGATACAGATATTCCTTGCATGAGTCTTGTCAATATAAATGGTGGTCATTCCATTGGTGTTTATGATCCAGATAGCAAGAATAAGGATAAGGTTTATAAAATGATGCAACATCATCGCATTCGTTATTATGCACCAGCTGATTATACAGATGGATCTGATTTAGATACTGTAGTTAAACAAATCATTCAGAAAACAGCGGCCTATGAAGCGTTAGAACAACAATATGTACGTAATAAGCATGAAGCAGAATCACATAGATAGGAGTTGCTATAATGAATACACAGAATATATCAAAGGAATGGATAGACACATTTAATCATCTAGGCGGTGAAGGGAAATTAAAAGCACCAGTTGATTATCATGCCATATTCGAAGCTGATGAACTATTTGGCAAAAAACTATATACATTGCCGATGGGACATGTAACTTTGCCTACAGGTCATATTGTAGCTTGTGATCCTTTAACACATTTAGCTGCTGTTGATAATAAGACATATATACGTACTGTAGCACCAGGAACCTATCCGATAGAAACAAAAGTAGCTGAACTAGATACAGATTATTATCGTTATGTATTAACTAGGGTGTTATTTAAGAATACAAAACCTGTCCAATATGAGTTAGCTCTTAAAGGTCATGAAGATTTAAGCGAGTTAGAAGATGGTGAAAGCTATATTGGCTTTCCTGTAGACGCAGGATTAGCAACCATTGTAGATGAGGCCACGGTTCGTGCATATAAAGAATTTGATCGTCAGTGGTATGAACAACATCCTGATGGCAATATTTATGATGATTACTTTGATGAGCTATTTAAATTAAATGCTATCGCTTATCCTAAATTTCAACGACCAGGTGGCGATTGGATTAATTTTAAAATACCAAACACAGATTTGTATGTACCGATGATACAATCTGGCTTTGGTGATGGTTTATATCCTGTATATTGGGCATTTGATGAAGCAGGTGATATATGCCAAATCATTATTGAATTCATTAGCTGTAGCTCTAATGATTAGTAATAAAAATAATATATAGATCTATGAATACAAAAATAAGGCGCTTAGCAATGCTAGGCGCCTTTAGTATATTAATATATATTCGATTATTAAATGCCAAAAATCCAGTTAATAACAACACGTAAACAACTTAGACCTACAACGATTTCTGCAAGAAAACGTAAGGAATGTTCCATGCCATTACCAAGGTTTTTTAAACTGCCAATTTTAGCTTTACTTACGATGTCACACCAGCACATATAATTATCCTCCCTTGAGAGCAATATGAGAAATATACATAGTTTATATGACTATTTTACAACTATATTCGATAAATTTCAATATAGAAAATAAAAATTATGATAAAATAATAATAATTATTATTGTGTTATATGAAAGAGGGTATATTTTATGAGGAGAATTTTTATTGCTTTAGCAATATTTCTTGCACTAGGCAATACGGCTGAAGCTAAAAACTATATTACTTTAGAATCGCCATCAGGAAATACAATTGTTGATGAAACGGGTAAGTGGATTTTAGGTCCTTATAAAGATTTACATGTAAATTACATTATTGGCTTTGGAGCGAGGTATGCGTACGCCTCATTTTATGATAATAGTCAAAAACGCTATATAAATTTAAATACGATGGTTTATTTACCGGCAGGATATGATTATGAGTTTTCTTATGAGTATGCAAAGGCTTTGACAAAGGATGGATTTAAGTTAGTAAAGTCTGATGGTACATATGCTATAAATGATGTTGTTAGTGCTTACTCTTATTGTTCGGATAATTTAATATACGGTAAAAAGGGGGAGTTTTGGTATCTTTATAATATAAGTACAGGTTCATTAGTTATAAATAATCCTATTACAAGTACATGGGAAAATGTAAATAAATATTATAATGGATCTGGAGCAGTTGTATTATTAAAAATAGAGACAGCAGACGGATATGTCAAATATGTAACTAAAGATGGTATAGAAATAGATGAGGATACTGCGATTCATAATATAAATAAATATAATTATGAACTCATGGATGGTGCTGGTACTGGAGATGGACAAGGAAATGGTTATAATGGAATTAGATATAGTCGAGAACCGTCCACTCAATTCATACCATTTTCCATTGTTGATAAAAAAGGGAAAACTTTATATGGTATTAGATTATCGAATGGTGATGTATTAATTGCTCCTAAATACAATTATATAGAACCTTTAGGAGATGATTTTAAGTATTTTATTGCGGCTGATAAACATAATAAATATGGTATTATAAATGTTGTAGACCAAGTAGTCATACCATTTAAATATGATTCCTGTAAAAGATTAAGTGATCGTAGCTTCGTGTTAAAAACAGCTGAAAAATCCTATATTTTTAATGCAGAAAGTGGAATATTAGTTGATAAGGCTTATGATACGATTGACACATCAAAACCAATTTATATGATTGATAAATTTACTGTAGCCACATTAGAAAATAAAAAATATATGATTGATTCTAATGATGGTCACATAATATTAACACTGCCAGAAACAATTGATGATATTACGGCGTATTACGATAATTTGTATGTAGTTAAATCTGGTAATGCATATGGTCTTATGAATATGTATGGTAAAATTTTAGTGAATCCTGAGTTTGATAAAGTTACTATTGATGAGCCTATATTCAATAATTATATGAAATACTTATCGGAACATGATGATTGATATATTGTAAAAGAGAAAACTAGCTTATAAAAAATATAGGCTAGTTTTTCTTTTTTATATAATTACTTCCGATAACGATAATTTATCGGAAGTAATTTAGAGCATAAAAATTGGGCCTAAGCTAGGCCCAATCAATACTTTTAAGGTTTTTATTTTTTACGTTTAAATGTATATGGTTCGTATTCTACTTCGTTTTTACGACCAGTCCACCAAGACCATAACACTTTAGCAATTTTCCATGCAATACAACCTACGATGATACCTAATACTAATCCCGTTAATACATCTGTTGGATAATGTACAAATAAGTACACTCGTGCAAATGCTACTACGCAGGCTCCAATTAACGCTATAACGCCCCAGAATTTCTTTGCTGGACATATATTACTTAATCCTAAGTATAATGCTGTTGCAGCCGCAAATGATCCAAAACTATGCCCTGACGGAAATGAATATGTCGTTGCTGCTGGTGGCGGTGCTACCAATTGTACTTCAGGAAAATCTACAAATGGTCTTAAACGCGCTACATGAGGTTTTAACCCTTGGTCGCCTATGATGAATACCAATACTAAGGAAATGAACATTCCAAGGCCAATTACGCGATATTTTTTTTGAATCATCAATATAATAGAAATTAAGATCCATAAAGCACCGGCACTGGTAATTTTTGATAACCAGTACATGATTGGTGTTAAATAGGAACTAATAAAATGTTGTTGTATATAAAATATGACTGTATGGTCAAATTGTAAAATTGTATCCATAGTAAACCTCAACTTATGATTTTAATTGATAATTATTGAGAATGAAATATGTAATTTTAGCGTTTTTAGGTATAAATACCTTACTACAAGTTAAAATGATAGCCTAATCTATGCATTCGGTCAATAGATTAGGCCATATTTAATAGAATATTAATATTTATCTTTTGGTTTTACCCTTTGGCGTATCTTTTTTTGTAGGTTCTGGTGCTGCAGGTTTCTTGATAATAATCGTATCTACAGGATCATATGTAGATTCAAATACATCTGTTGTAGAGACCCAATTACCATATGTTATTGTACGATATGTATTAATTCTAAAACCAATGTGACCTTCTTCTGTACTATCTTCTTTGGCAGAAGGGTCTATTTTGGTAATCGTTTGATTAGGAATATCTGTACGATCACCGACACTAATGGAAACGGATTTTGGTACGTCTTCTGGTACGCCTATAATATATATAGTTAATTGGCCATTATTCATAACACTTAATACATAGATATTATGGGCATAGGGATTTCTAAATTGAAAGTCTAAATAACCATAAGCAACGGTTGCATCACGGCCTGCAGGAATATAGCTAACAGGTTCAAAATGAGGTGTCCGCTCAATAATATTCATACCAGATAGTAATGCAGTATTAAATAATGTAGAGCTAACTTGGCAAATACCGCCACCAATACCTGGCACTAATTTTCCATCAACAATAACTGGTGCATCATCATAGCCAGCTTCGGCAGTGCGCTCACCAACAACATCGTTAAAGGAAAAGACTTCACCTGGTTTAACCAATGTACCACTAATTTTGGTTGAAGCTAATTCAATATTATGTGTTCTATTGGCATTAGATGCATCAAAATTTGTAGTATAACTGCCAAGAACAGCTGTTAATGGTTTTACATCATCGTTTGTCACACGGACTGTATCCTTAGATGTAAATTCTATAGAAATATTGTTGAAATTATTTTCTTCTAGTTGTGTCTTTAATTTTTTTATTGTTTCGTCAATATCAACACGTTTTCCTTCTTTTGAAGGCGTCATCTTAACTTGGCCGTTTTCAACTGTTAAGTATGCATCATGACCTGATACATCAATTTGTTTTGCTAGTTCTGTTAAGTATGCTTTTGCAGTTACTTCATCCAGTTTATATACTGGATTCATATGTACTTTATAGATAAAGGCAGTGATTCTATGTATAAGGAGCGTTTTTAAATCATCTTCATAGCCATAGGTAAAAATATTAGATTCTGTACTATTGGAATCAAGCGTAATTCCTAAATCTTTTACTTTTACTTGTCGTGTACCTTGATTTGGAATTGTTATAGTAATGGTTCGGTTATTATTATCCTCTTTATGAATTAAGGCGCTTACAGCATCTCTAGAATATCCAGAGATATCTTGATCCTCATAATACAGACCATATGTAATTGTGCCATCTGTAGGAATTAAGCTACAACCACTAGTAAATAGACAAGAACCGATTAATACTGTACATAATAATTGTTTTAAGTTCATCATTATATCTTTCAAATAAAATTCGAGAAAATTTCGTTCAAAATCATCTAATTATAGCATAATTCGACATTTCTATGTGATACAATAATAGCATAGTGTTAGTAAAAGGATTATATATGTCACAGTCTAAAGAAGAGAAAAAACATTTTTATTTGCGTCATAATGATGCGTTAATGAACAGTACAAAATTATCTATGAAAGCCAAACAAAGTATTCTACTTTCAAAGGCTGAAAATACGGTAAATGCCTATGAGTCAGATTGGGATGATTTTGTCGATTGGTGCAACTACCAAAAGGTATCCTATTTCCCAGCAACACCAGAAACTATTGTCAATTATATTAACGATCTGGCAGATTATGCAAAGGCTAATACAATTGCTCGCCGTATTAGTGCTATATCAGAAAATTATAATGCTTCTGGCTCTAGAGAAAATCCATGTATGTCCCCTCTTGTAAAACAAGCTTTGAGAGGGATACGACGTTTAAAGGGAACATTTCAACAAGGTAAGACACCTATTTTACTAGATGATATAGAGGATATTTTGGAATGTATAGACTCTATCGATATTCCCAAAATTCAAAAGCTTAGGGATAAGGCTATTTTACTTATTGGATTTATGGGCGCCTTTCGTCGTAGTGAAATTGCAGCGTTAACAGTGGAAAATTTAAAGTTTTCTCCACAAGGTTTGGAGATATTTATTGCGTCCTCAAAAGCCGACCAAGAAGGTCAAGGTGCTATTGTAGCGATTCCAAGCTTACAAGGTTCACCTCTTGATGCAGTACGAGCTTTAAAAAAATGGCTTACCGCTAGCGGAATCACATCAGGACCTGTTTTTAGAGGCTTTACTAAATCAATGTCTTTACGGAAGACGGCTATTTCTGATAAGTCTATTGCGGAAATAGTAAAGAAGTATATTTCTCTTATTGGACTTGATCCAGCCATGTATGGCGCTCATAGTTTGCGACATGGCTTTGCTACAACAGCAGCGGCCTATGGTGTTGAGGAACGTAATATAATGCGTCAAACACGCCATCATAGTGTAAATATGGTACGCCGTTATATTAATGAAGCGAATAAATTTGTCGATAATCCTATTTCTACAATTTTTGAAAAACGATTTAAATAAAACTTTATAACGAAAAATGGCTAGTATGGATTACTTTTTATTAAAGATAATCTATACTAGCCATTTTCATATATATTTAATTTTGAGCCATATAGTCCATAGCTCGTATTGGACTATCAGTTTTATATACAGGAACTTTAATTTTAGTTCCTGGTGTCAATGTTCCAGAATCAGAAATATTATTTATTTCTTTTACTGTATGAACTACTTCACGAACATCCATATTAGATCCAGTAGAACGAGATGCAATATCCCATAAGGTATCTCCGGACTTTACTGTTACCTCTTGTACACATTGCGATTCCATTGCTGGAGTTGTTTGTTGATACCCTATTACCATTGCAAAGCATATACCAAGCATAATCATAATGTGTTTCATAATACATTACCTCTTTTATATATCGAACATAAAATTCAGAACATTTGTTTGTCTACAATGAAATAATAGCACACAAACGGATGTTCGGTCAAGTGTTTTAGAACAAATGTTTGCAAAAGAGGTAAAATACTTATATAATAGTGATATAAATAAAATAATTATAGTATACACTTTTACATATACCATTTTTAGTACATATATGGAGGTTCCTGTGAGACGCCCAGCTACAGATATTAATACAAAACAACGTCGTATATTAGAGTTTATTCGAGATTCGTTACATAATGAATATCGTTGCCCTACTGTCCGCGAAATTTGTGCTTATGTAGGTCTTAGTTCTACGTCTACTGTTCAATCACATTTAAATACGTTAGAAAAATTTGGGTATATTAAACGTGATCCTAATAAAAACCGAGCTATTACGATTTTAGATGATAATAAGCCTAATATTTCTGTTTCCAAGGATAATAATGAAACGACTAGTTCTGATAATTTTGAATTCCTTGGTGCTGGATTAAAACAAGTGCCTCTTATCGGTACTGTACAAGCAGGTACACCAATTACAGCGGTTGAAAACTTAGAGGCTACATTGACATTACCAGTTCAACTTACAGGCGATTCCGATTGCTTTATGCTTCGTGTTCAGGGTGAATCGATGATGAATATCGGTATGTATGAAGGCGATATGTTAATTGTACGCCATCAAAATACAGCTAATAATGGTGATATTGTTGTGGCTCGTATTGATGATGAAGCAACGGTAAAACGTTTTTATAAAGAAAATGGTCATATTCGTTTACAACCTGAAAATGATAACTTTGATCCTATTATTGTGGACGATTGTCATATCGAAGGTCTTGTTATTGGCCTTGTAAGAGATAGAATATAACAAAAGACGGCAACCTATGTTGCCGTCTTTTCATTATAGAATTTAAAAACCAGTAGCTATATATTGTAGCTACTGGTTTTCTATTTACAGATATTTTATTGTAAATATTCAGCTAATGCCTTATCAATATATGCTGCTTCTTCTGGAGAAGGTTCACACATAGGTAAATTGAATATGCCTGCTGGTAACCCTAACTTGCGAGCTGCATATTTAACTGGAATTGGATTTGTTGTAATAAACATGGCCTTAGTAATTTCAGCTAATTTTTGATGTAATTGCGTTGCTTTTTGATTATCGCCTTCTTCAAAAGCAGCAATCATATCGTTCATATCTTGACCGGCCACATGAGATACTACAGAAATAACGCCTGTTCCACCAACGGAAAGAATAGGCAATGTAAGGCCATCATCTCCGCTGTATACCATGAAATCATCACCAGGCATTAAACGTTTAATTTCTGAAGCGATCATCAAATTACCACTAGCCTCTTTGATGGCACAAATATGTGGATATTCTTTATGGAGGCGAGCTAATGTAGCTGGGAAAATTCCAGTTCCTACACGACCAGGTACATTATATACCATGATTGGTAACGTTGTAGCCTCTGCAATAGATTTAAAATGCAAATATTGACCTTGTTGATTAGGTTTATTGTAATATGGTACAACTACTAATAATCCATCAATACCAGGAATCGCAGATACTTCTTTCACAAAGTCTACAGAACCTTTTGTATCATTGGAACCTACATTAGCTATAATAGTACCTTTATCACCACACGCCTTAGCAATCGCTTTAAATAAAGCAATCTTGCTTTCACGGGATATAGTAGGATTTTCACCTGTGGTACCACAAACAACTAATCCATCAGAACCATGATCTAATAGATGTTGGGCAATGGCAACTGTATTTTCAATGTTGACTGATCCATCTTCGTTAAAAGATGTAATCATAGCCGTTAATACACGACCAAAGGTTTTCATATGTTTCCCCCCTTGATAGATATTAAAATGCTTCTTTTTCTACCAAGTATTCTGCGATTTGCAATGCATTTAATGCAGCACCCTTACGAATTTGGTCACCTACGATCCAGAAATTCATGCCTTTATCATTGTATAAATCTTTACGGATACGACCGATTTCACAGTCATTTTGATTAGATGTATATAGTGGCATAGGATATTCTTGTTCTGCTGGATTATCTTTTACTTGTAATCCTGGGAATGCAGCACAAGCCTTGCGGAATGCTTCTACAGATACTGGTTCTTCTGTTTCTACTAATACGGATTCAGAATGAGAGCGATATACTGGAACACGAACAGTTGTTGGCACTACTTGAATAGTGTCATCATGAAGAATTTTGTGTGTTTCATTTACCATCTTCATCTCTTCTTTAGTATAATCGTTTTCTAAGAATACATCAATTTGTGGTAATAAATTGAACGCGATTGGGAAGTGTTTTGGTGCAGAACCTGTTGGCAACAAGTTAGCAGTCATTTCCTTGCCTTCAGCATATTCTTTTACTTGGTTTTGAAGTTCTTCAATACCTTCTTTACCAGCGCCAGATACAGCTTGGTATGTAGATACTACAATGCGTTTAATTGGAGAAATATCATGCAATGGTTTTAAGCCAAGGCTCATGATGATTGTAGAACAGTTTGGATTGGCAATGATCCCCTTATGTTTCAAAATATCTTCAGGGTTAACTTCAGGCACAACGAGTGGTACTTCTGGATCCATACGGAATGCACTGGAGTTATCAATAACAATAGCACCACGTTTAGCTGCTTCTGGCGCTAATGTTTTAGAAATAGAGCCACCTGCAAATAAAGCGATATCGATGCCATTAAAGGATTCAGGTTTAGCTTCTTCTACCACATATGTTTTGCCATTAACTGTTAGCTCAGTACCTGCAGAACGAGCAGAAGCCAATAATTTTAAATTTTCATAAGGAAAATTACGCTCTTCAATAAGTGTAATGAATTCTGCCCCTACTGCACCAGTAGCACCAAGAATTGCAAGATTAGGTTTTTTCATTTGTATCTCCTCAAATAAATTTATTGTTATGGTGAATTATAAATAATGTTCTAAGCCATATGTTAAGCCTGGTTTAGAGGCAATTTTCTTACATGCTAGAACAACGCCAGGCATGAAGGATAAACGACTCAAGCTATCATGGCGAATTGTTAATGTTTCATCATAACCGCCAAACAATACTTGTTGGTGTGCTACATAACCAGGTAGACGAACACTATGAATTGTAACATTATCTACCTTTGCACCGCGTGCACCTGGTAAACTTTCACGTGTTAAATCTTCAGAGCCTGTCACATTAGCAGACTCTTTGGCATCGTTAATCAATTTAGCAGTTAGAATAGATGTACCGGATGGTGCATCATATTTATGGTTGTGATGCAATTCAATAATTTCTACATCAGGGAAATATGGAGCTAATTCAGCAGCCACTTTCATCATCATAACAGCACCTAATGAAAAATTAGGGGCAACCAAACAGTTTGCATTATGTTTTAAACCAATTTCGTGTAGTTCGTTACGTTGTTCTTCCGTAAGTCCTGTTGTGCCAATTACAATATGTACGCCAGCACTGAGAATCTTTTTTGCATTTTCAAAAATAACAGCAGGATTCGTAAAATCAACGATAACATCAGGTTTATTATCGCCTAATACCTCATCAATAGTTTCAGCCATTGCAATTTGTAATGGTTCTATTCCTGCTACAGTGCCAACATCTTGACCTGCTTTTGAAGGATCGATGCCACCTACCATTGTTAATTCAGAATCTGCATGTACTGCTTTTACGACTTCGCGGCCCATTTTGCCGCCAGCACCGTTTACCATTACTCGAATCATAGTTACCTCCAAAAAAGCCAGTGGAGGTATCCACTGGCTTAATATATACGATACATCGCTAATTAAACAAGAATTATGATAGCACTCCACCAATATAATATTGATGACAGTCATCTACCTATTAAATAGACAACCAGCACGATGATTTGGCCGTCATCCCACTTCGGCAAGTACACCTTTTACCATGACTCATTGATTGCCGACTCCTCATGATGACTATTTATACCCGCGCCTCTACCTTATTATTAATTTAATATAATAAGTATAAGTAATTATGCGTATTTAGTCAATGAAAATGGTCAATAAGTTCTTGCGCAGCAGCCAGTGCTGTGTGAGACATTCCCTTGCCGGACATCATAGATGCAATTTGTGAAAGTCGTTCATCCTCACTCAATTCAGCTAATGTGGAAATGGTACGGCCCTCTTGTTCTTGTTTAGACAAGTGATAATGTTGTTTAGCAATACTTGCTGTTTGAGGTAAGTGAGTTATACAAAATACCTGATTTGTTTTAGATAGTGTTAAGATTTTTTCGGCTACTTTTAATGCAATATCACCACTAATACCGACATCGATTTCATCGAATACAAGGGTTTTATGATTATCTGTACGGAATACAGATTTAAATGCTAATGCAATACGGGCCAATTCGCCACCAGATGCGACCTTATGTAATGGTAGTAATTGTTCCCCCTTATTAGCCGTAAATAATAATTCAATAGATTTAGCGCCTAAAGGTATCAATTCATCACTAGGTTCTATATAAAAGCGAATATCCCCTTTTTCTATCCCTAAATCTATGATTTCCGATTGCAGTTGTTTGGCGATGATTTCAGCATTCTTCTGACGGATAGTAATTAAAGCTTGTAAAGCAGTTTTCGCAACCTTTTCTTTTTCTTGTAACTGCTCTTCTAATTGATCTTGTTCACAGACTTCAGATTCTAGTTCTTCTAAACGTTGCTGTGCTTTATTTTCGTAATTTAATATGTCCTGTACTGTATCACCATACTTCTTTTTTAAACCATAAATGATGGAATCTCTGTCTTGGCAATAAGCATAGCGTTCTTCGTCATAACTAATAGAATCGCGATAACGATCAAGAGATTGAGCGGCTTCTTCTAGTTGAAAGTATGCAGAGTTAACGAGTTCAGATATTTCTTTAACTTCCTCGTCATATTTAACTAAATCATTAACTTCTACCTTAATAGCGTTAACTGTATCTAGTAATGGATGTCTTCCACCATAAAAGGCATCATAACAAGATCCAAGCACCTTATCGATATGGTCAAAACTATCCAACCGTTTAAGCTCTTCAGCTATAGCCTCATCTTCGCCTATCTGAAGACCTGCATCTTCAATTTCATCAATCTGAAAACGAAGCATATCAAGTTCACGAGCCCGTTCAGCCATATGTTCAGATAAATTATCTAGTGCTTGCTTAGCCTCTTTATATTCTTTATAGGCTACTTTATATTCTCTATAAGCCTTAATACCAGCCTGATTATACCCATCTAAATACTCATGGTGTGAATCTGGATTTAATAATTTTTGATTGCTGTATTGCCCATGAATATCTGCCAATAATAGACCAATTTCTTTCAATGCTTTTAAAGGTATAGGCTGGTCGTTTGCTAATATGATAGACTTACCAGATTTATTAAAGGAACGAGATAAAATAAGTTGATTATCTTCGATTATGATATTTTTTGATTCTAATACATCTAATAAACTTTGGTGATTGGCAACATCAAAAATACCATCTATAACAAAACTATCTTTACCATGACGAATAAACTCGCTGCTAGCGCGTTCTCCTAATAGAATACTGAAAGCATCCATTAATATGGACTTACCTGCCCCAGTTTCGCCGGTAAAGATAGTTATGCCATC
>JAIITD010000220.1 GCA_022737715.1 Veillonella sp. | reverse complement strand
CCAGAGAATTTCCAGTCGATTTCCAATTGTTCCAATACAACGGATTCATGGCCATCTTCATCAAGTTTAGCTTTTACACCACCAACTTCTTTATGGCCCATTTCAGCAACCATACCGTATTGATCAAGACGTTCTACAGCTTGTTCTAATGCAGTACGAACAGTGCCGTGTGTACGTTGCCAGTATTGTTCTTGCAAACGTTGAGATACGGACAATTCTTTTTTAGTAACTGTTTTGGAAGGTGTTTTTACCCAGAATTCTAATTCAGTAGCAGATGTGAAAACGATATCTACCACATCATCAGCTTTCACATGAGGCATACCAGGTAAGCCTTTTTCTTTGATCAAGGACAATAATTCTGCACGAACATAGTCACAGCTGCGTTTCAAAATAGAACGAGAATCTACATAACGGTAATTATGCATTAAGAATGCAGGAATACGAAGTGTACCTGTTGGTAAACCTGTTGCTTCATCAATGTTTTCGTAGTTGTAATCAATAAACCAGTTTACACTTGGGTCGCCCCACATATCAACACGAGCATTGTTCAATGTAGCGATATTAGTTAATACTACAGAGGAACCATCAGTTTGAACAGCACGGCCTTCAAAGAATGCTTCATAATCATCAAAGAATGCAGCCATTGGGATTTTTTCATCTGTATCATTACCAGCTAAGTCGATACCTACTAAAGATACAAATTTAATTTCTGGATGTTGTTCTAATAGAGATAAAACCCCTTCTTTACCATACTGACCTGCAGGAATGTAATACAATAATTCTTTTGTAGCCATATTTGTTCCTCCTAAACTATAAAAAAAGACTCCAACAATATAGATATACAAACTGCATACCTATCCAGTGGAGTCTTCATTGACTAATTATTTTCTTGAGTACATATTACCATAGTGAGAAAATTCTTGTCAATAAATTTCTATAGAATTTTATAAGAATATTAACTTAATAATTCTTTTACGATTGTATTTACTAATTTACCATCTGCACGACCTTTTGTATGAGGCATAACATGTTTCATTACATTCCCCATGTTTACATTATCTCCGCAATCAGCAATAGCTTTTTTTACAACATCGCGAATTTCATCTTCTGTCATTTGTGCTGGCATGTATTTTTGAAGAACAGCTATTTCTTCTTTAACATGGCTAATTAAATCTTCACGACCTGCTTTTTCAAATTCTGTAAGAGAATCTTGGCGTGTTTTCATTTCTTTAGCTAAAATACCTAATACACCATTATCATCAAGTTCAATTTTATCATTAATTTCTGTATTTTTAATAGCGCTATTGACCATACGAATAACAGATAAAGCTATTTTACCTTCTTCTCGAGCCTTCATAGCAGCTTTCATATCTTCTTTTAATTGATCTTTTAAACTCATGGTAACCTCCTATATGACTCAATTATTAAAAAATATTAGTATCTTAGAAACCAATAAATATAAAGAAACCCTAATTCTGGATTTCATGAAGCCATGAAAAGGCAGAATTAGGGTAATCATCTTATGCTCTGAATTTGCGTTTTCTTGCTGCTTCAG
>JAIITD010000026.1 GCA_022737715.1 Veillonella sp. | reverse complement strand
ACTTGGTTCGTACCAAATGCCTTTGCAATGCCTGACATAACAATTTCCATAACTACTCCTATATGATTGGTGAAAGTATCGATTACTTATGCGTTACGTTTCATATGCGATAGTCTTACGGACGGTCGCTAAAGATGCAATCGGCACGCAAGATGATATTTGCATACGGAGATGCTTCACCAGTTCGAATGATGCACTTGCATTGTTTTGTTGCTTCTTTGAAAGCATCGTGGCTAGTTGTAATCCATTCGAAATCAGCGCAAGGGAATGTGGATTCCAAGAAGGCGTGACCCTTTGGATTAAAATCCTTCATTTCCTTGGCGATATGAATTGCTTCAATCTTCATATGCTTTGTAATGAGAGATACAACCTGCTCAAAACTTGGTATACCGAACTCTAAAGCAAGGTCAATCTTTTGAACCCCTTCAGGTACGGGTAGACCACAATCAGAAATACAAATCGTATCTGTATGACCAAGATCTGCAAGAACCTTGGCAATATGACTATTTAAAATACCATGTCGTTGCATGTTAACTCCTTTCATTTCAATGAATGAGACGGTTGAAGTCCTATTCAGTTCCTTAGTGTTACTTGGATACGAATGCGTCGACCTCATCCTTCGTAGGCATGCCACCTTGGGCACCTAGTTTTTGGATGGAAAGGGCTGCTGCTGCGTTGCCGTAGTGTAGGGCGTCGGCTAGGCTTTTACCATTAACGATAGCCGTAGCAAAGGCCCCATTAAAGGTATCGCCTGCGCCTGTTGTGTCTACGGGATCTACCTTAAAGCCCGGAACAATGCGAATTTCACCATTATCAGCGTAGCCCACACCTTGGCTACCAAGGGTAACGATGATTTTATTTTCATTGGCTAATAAAGTTTCCTCTGTAGATTGGTTAGGGTAGAGGGATGATAATTCGTGCTCGTTTGGCGTAATATAAGTTGCCAATTCCAACCATTCAGGATTGAGATCGGCTGCCGGAGCTGGATTTAAGAGGACTTTCACTTGTGCCTCGTGACAACGACGAACGATGTATTCGATAGTTGGAATAGGAATTTCATTTTGAACCATTACGAGATCGGCCTGTTCGATAGCGGACCAAGCATTATCCACTACAGATTGGTCTACCTTAGCATTAGCACCAGCGATGACGATGATGCTATTGTCGCCTTCGGCTAACGTGATATGAGCAGTACCTGTTGTCGTATCTGGGACAGTGACGATATAGTCCGTGTTGATATGATTTTCTTTGAGGTTATCTAAAATCATTTGGCCATACGCATCTTGACCGATACAACCTACCATAGTAACCTCAGCGCCTAGGCGAGCTGCTGCTACCGCTTGGTTAGCACCTTTACCGCCGTGGGCGATGTGCAGTTCGTTGCCCATAATTGTTTCGCCTGCTGTCGGACGTTTATCCGCGAGGACCACAATATCCATGTTGCAACTACCTATAACAACAATGCGATTCATGATATCTCCTTACCTGTTTATTAGTGTATCTTAATTCTGTTATTAGTATAGCGTAAATAACGTTGTTTATCTACATAAATAACCATAAATTATGGGGATAAAAAATCGGTATACATTTTCTTAAGTAAGAAATGTATACCGAAGATATTGGGGAGTTTTATAAACTATTAAGCATATTAATATTAGATTAGTCCAATTGCTGTATCACTTTATCAATACTATTAAAAGTTTCATCTATGGTTGTTGTACGTCCTTGAATGATATCATTTTGTCCTTCTACTAGAGAGGTTAATATCTCTAACTGGGCTTTTAACATATTATATGTTTTATTTTCTAGGGTGATTGTATCATTTGAATTTTCCATAGATGTCTCCTAATATATGGTAATTTATCTTGATAGGTTTATAAAAATGATGGTTTATCGTAGTGTGTACCTGGTTCACCTACACCAATGCTAGCGCGGCTGAATGGTGTTTCGTCTTCAACGTGGAGGATATCGTAAATGGCTTTTACTACAGCTTCGCGTGTAACTTGTGCGTCGTTGAATGGAGCGCCTTCTGCGATTAATTCATAATTCGTGTTCTCCATATTGTTATATAGCCAAGGTAAACGCAAAATAGTGTAGTTCAAGTTAGATTCGCGTAAAACGTTGCGCGCTTGACGTTCGCCTTGTACATAGCTAATTGGTAGATTATCGAAGGTCCATTTTTCTAAGGCTTTTGGAAATTCGTCAGATAGACCGGCCATGGATAAGCCGATAATACGACGAATGTTTTGGTGAGATAGTGCTTTCACAATCGCTGCCATATCACTGCCGGTTTCCATAGCGCTGAGGAATACGACCTCTGTATTTTTAACGGCTTCCTCTAATTTTTTAGGATTTTGAAAGGATCCTTCGATAACAGTTACCCGTTCGTGTTCTAAAATTTCCGGATGAATGCGTGTGCTCAATTGACGTCCATATAATGTGATGTGCATATCTGTATATGTTAAAAGTGTTGCTGTCAATCGTTGTGCGATTTGGCCTGCAGCGCCTAAGATTGTAATATATTTGTACATGTAGACCTCCTGTGTGGGCGTAATTAATATATGCATTATATCATAACTATGTGACGAGGAAATGAGAAAGCTATGTATAGAAAGATTCTGATTCTAATAGTTACATGAAGATGCGTGGACACTCTTTATAATTTGAATGTATTATGATTTAATGATATCAAAGTAAGATTATATTTAATCTTAATCTGTCATTGAAAGAGAGAAGGCATTCATTACAAAATTATTTGGAGGGAACTAACATGAAATTTCTAGATCAATTGGGAGATGCGGTAAAGGACGTAAAAGAATTAGCTAAATCCAAGGCTAGTGTTGTGAAAGACTTAACTGCTGATGCAGCACAAGAAGTGAAGGTATTGGCTAAAGAAAAGGCGGCAGATGTTAAGGCTAAATCCGCTGATGCGGCGCAAGAAGTAAAGGTCTTAGTTAAGGAAAAGGCGGCGGATGTAAAGGCGAAATCGGCTGATGCAGCACATGATGTAAATGAATTAGTAAAAGCAAAGTCTGCAGATGTTGCAAAAGATCTAGAAGCAACCCTTAAGGAGAAGGCTGAAGAGTTAAAACAAAAGGCTAGAGAAGTAAAAGATATAACGGCGGATGCGGCTAAGGATATTACGGATACTGTTAAAGAAAAATCTGCAGGAGCAGCAAAAGACATTAGAGCGAAAGTTACTGAAAAACAGAAACTAAAGGAAAAGCTGAAGAGCTAAGTGAAGAGAAGGCTGAATAAGACTTTAGATTGAATGAATCTACTCTATCCTTATATACACATATTGATATATGCTTTCTCAATGTATAATATATATCATACATAGAAAAACTATATATGATTTCAAGCGGCGGCATCGTTTATTCGATGTCGCTTTATTTTTTGTAAGAGGGATATTATTGCATAGAAAAGGATTATAAACTTTCACAATACCCATATAAATGATAAAATAAACAGTATATATTCTATTGAAGAAAAGAGGGTATTATGGAACGGATAAAGAATCTCGTGTACACCCATGACCAGGGTGGACAGTTTAGATGGGTAACGGTGAGCACCTTGATGCTCGCGTTGGGTACGATTTTGCACTTGGTGAGCCCAAGTTTTGCAGGGGTTACGCCAAACTGGATGATTTCTGCGTATTGCGTAGCAATCTTGTTGACAAAACCTAGTGTATCCCAAGCATTGGGCATTGGTTTAGTGGCGGCCTTAATTGAGGTGTTAACCTCCAAATCTGGCTTCCCTTATGGTAACTTGTTATCCGAACCAGCTGGTGCATTGGTGATAACATTTATTTCTCGTACTATGACATCTATGAAAATCGGTAAAATTGGTTCCTTTGAAATCACGCCGATTGTAGGTTCATTCTTTACGACTGTTGTATCAGGTGGTATTTTTGTTACGTTGTTATGGCAAATTGCAAACTTGCCTAATAATGTATATCTCTATGCAATGTGGCCTCTCGTGTTAGTAGTAGCAGCCGTAAATGCAGCGATTACGCCAGTATTGTACATTCCAGCTCAAAAGATGTTTGCTAAACGCGGCATGTTGCCTAGCGGTAGCGAAGCTTCTAGTGACCATAGCGGACTCGTGATTACACCAGAACGGGATGCAAAGATTTCTATTGAGCATATGAATTATTACCATCCTAAGGCGACTGAGCCTACATTAAAGAATATCAACCTCGATGTGCATGATGGTGATTTCCTCGTTGTAACAGGGCCTGCTGGCTGTGGTAAAAGTACGCTTTGCATGGCCATGGTAGGGGCGGTGCCTAAATTCTACGGCGGTCGCCTAGAAGGTATGGTCTTTGTAGATGGTAAAGCTACAACGCAATTATCGATTCCTGAGTTAGCAAACCATGTCGGCGTTGTTCTTGCCGATTACGATACACAACTTGTAACAATGACGGTTCGCGAAGAAGTAGCCTTTGCTATGGAAAATCGTGGTTACGATCGAGCAACCATCGATGCTCGTTGTGCAGAGGTATTTAAACAAGTTGGTATTGAAGGCCTTGAAGATCGTAAAATTACGAGCTTGTCCGGCGGTCAACGTCAACGTTTGGCGATTGCTTCCGTGTTGGCAACCAATCCGTCTGTTCTCGTTCTCGATGAACCAACGAGCTCTCTTGACCCAGATGGGACAGCTGAACTATATCGCCTCGTTGGTGATTTAAACCGCAATCATGGTATCACTGTTGTGGTTATCGACCATGATTTACATGCCGTATTGCCATATGCTAACCGCATGGCGCTTATGGTGAATGGTGAAATCGTATGCGATAGCGATGTGGCTACAACATTGGAATACATGTATAACCATGATATTTATGTAGAAGCATTGCCATCCGTGTTTACAACGTATATGGAATTGGAAAAGGCCGGTTACCATAGCGATGAACCTTGGCTTAGTATCGAATCGGCTATTAAGGGCCTTCATCACATCGAAATGGCCAAGGCTATCGACCGTTCTCGTTATGAACATACAAGTGATGCTGGTGAAAGCCAAGTTGAACATGGTAATCCTATAGGTGAAAGTACAGGAGGTGGCGCACATGCTTAAGGTAGAAAACTTACGATTTGGCTATGTGCCTACCGTAGATATTTTTAGAAATGTAAACTTTACCATTCATGAAGGCGAATTTATTGCCGTTGGTGGTAAAAATGGTTGTGGTAAAACGACGATTACCCGTCTCTTAGTAGGTCTAGAAAAGGCTGCTGAAGGTCATATTCGTTATAACGGTAAGGATATTACATCTATGCCGCCATCTAAACGTGGCCAATTTATTGGGTATGTATTCCAACAACCAGATCGCCAAATGTTTAGACCTACTGTGGCTACAGAGGTGGCATTTGGTCCTGAATCCTTAGGTCGTTCTAAAGATGAGGTTACACACATTGTAGACGAAGTATTGGAACGCTGCGGTATCAGTCATTTGCGCAACGAGTATCCACCTACATTGCGTCGTGGTGAAAAGCAACGTGTTGCTATTGCTTCTGCGTTGGCAATGCAGTCTAGAATTCTTATCCTCGATGAACCTACAAGTGGTCAAGATGGTAAGGAAACAAAAGAATTGTTGGCCTTGTTACGTCAGTTGAATAGCGAAGGTATTACAATCTTATTGATTACCCATGATATGGAAATCATGGCTTCTGAATGTTCCCGTGCCATCATCATGGGCCATCGTACAGTATCCTTTGACGGTACACCAGAAGAATTATTTTCAAAATCTACCGATGAACTACATGACCTTGGTCTCACAAAACCACCAAGTGTAGAGCTTTCACAAGCGGTACCAGGACTAGGCTACTGCAAATCGATGGATGAATTACGGACGCGCCTTATCGCGCAATTGGCAGAATAGGAGGGGACCATGGAACGCTTAGTACCATTAACAAAAATTTTGATGACCCTCGCTGTATCCGTATGGGCCATCTTCTTAAGAGACTGGATGTCATTAATGGCATTAGTTGTCGTAGAATTAGTAGCGCTTTTGTTGACCGGCTTATTATGGAAACAATATAAGGCCGTATTTGCTTTAATCGTATTTGCCGTATTCTTAGGCGTTGTTCAATACTTAGGTAGTGGAGACGTTGTATCTGCTGTTGTATCCGGCCTTCGCATGCTAGCCATGACGCTTGTATTTATTGCACTCTTGGCAACGACGAAGTTACAAGATTTAACAGCGGCCCTCGTAACACAATGCAAAATTCCTTATGAATATGCATTTATGTTTACCGCCGCTCTTCGCTTTGTACCAGACTTTATTGGTGAAAGCAAGGCTGTACAAGAGGCTCAGTCTTGCCGAGGCCTTTCCTTAGACGGCAATATCTTTAAACGCATGAAATCCTATGGCTCCGTTATCCAACCATTGCTTTTAAAATCCTTGGGCCGTTCTGAAACAATGGCATTATCCTTGGAACTTAGAGGCTTTGGAGGCAAGACACATAGCTTTGCAGCGTCTGTAGGTCTTAAACTATTAGACTATATAGTGATTGTTGCGTTGATTGTGGTTACGCTTATTCTATTTGGAGTACTATAATTTTTAGACAGACTTTATAAGAAAAATAGAGTGAATTTATTTAGAAGTAAAAATAACATTTTTTACTCTTAAGAAATTTAAATATATAAATTGAGTGGTAAAAAACGTTGTTTTTACCACTCAATTTTGTTAAAAATCAAATTGCTCTAGGGCATATAAAATTTTTAGTAATATTAAATTAGAATGTATTAAGTAGAATATGGCGGGAGCATATTATTATGAGTGAATTACAAATCCGTAGGGCTGTAATTAATGATGTGCGGGATTGTCTTACAATTTACAACTACGAGGTCGAACATGGCGTAGCCACCTTAGATCTTGAGCCGCGCACATTAGAAGAATGGCATGAATGGTATAATGCGCATAGCGATGAGCATCACCCTATCATTGTAGGGACAATTGATGATGTAGTGGTTGGTTATGCATCGCTTTCACCGTATAGATTAAAGGATGCTTTCAAAAGCACTGTAGAATTGTCTATATATATTCATCAAGATTACCGTGGTCAAGGTGTGGCAACACAACTGATGGAACGTATTATAGCTATGGCGAAATCCGATGATACATTGCATAATGTGGTATCTGTTATTACGGCCGGCAATGAGGGGAGCACGAAATTACATAATCGATTCGGTTTTACCTATTGTGGACTTACCCCTGAGGTGGGGTTTAAACATGGAAAATATCAGGATACCGAAACTTACGCATTATTGGTATAATAATAGATATTAAATACTTCATATATCCGTGGGGTTGCGGATGTATGCTATACATAGATAGGGGTAAGTTATGATAAATATGAAAGCAGAACGGCAGTTCATAGGCAATAGTACGTATCGTAGCCGATTGGTGGATGGTCATTTTCATACTGAATTATGTCCACATGGTAGCGGCGATAGAACGGCGCTTATGATTGAAAAGGCCATTGAACTACGCATTGAAAAGGTGTGCTTAACAGAGCATGCGCCGTTGCCAAAGGCCTTTGAGGCAGAGTACGGTGGCGACAAGGTTGCTTATGATACGGCGTCTCTTAAACTCAATCAAGTGGATTCCTATCTTGAATTAGGTCGTGAATTACAACGTGCCTATGGTACGCATATCGATATTTCCCTTGGCTTTGAAGTGGATTATATCCCCGGTTTTGAAAGCGATATCCAAGATTTTCTTGATCGCTATGGTCCATTGACGGATGATAATATACTATCTGTTCACTTTATGGATGGTGTAGGTGGCAAATACTACTGTGTTGACTATAATACAGAGGAATTTGAAAAGGGCTTTGGCCCTTGGATTTCTAATCAAAGTGAATTGTACTATAAATACTTTAGTATCATTCGCCAAGCGGTGCGCGCCGATTTAGGTACGTATACGCCAAAGCGAATTGGCCACTTTGACCTAATCAAGAAATACCAACATCATTTCGGATTTGAACACCATTTAGATAAACGGAATGCTCAATTGGTGAGCGATATACTACATATTATGCGCGTTCAAGGTAGAGAATTAGATTATAATATGAGTGGATTCTTTAAACCTGATTGCGGTGAAATGTATCCAAGCCGCTTTATTCAAGGGATAGCTGCTATTATTGGTGTACCCTTTGTGCTAGGATCTGATGCGCATAGCGTAGCAGATGTAGCAAAGGTTTGGGATTAGAATTAATACTCCTCTATTGACAATTCTATAGAGGAGTATTATTATAGTTTTATGCTTTAATACGCTAAAGTGATAAAATATAAAAGAATCTATATGTTTTAAATAGTAATATGCATGGTTTATAGAAAGGATGATCCTCATGGTACAGAAACAGTTGCCTACAGGTTTTCGTGATGATATAGGTGCTGTGGCGGAGCGCAAGGATGATGTGAGTCAATACTTACTAAGCCTTTGCCGCAATCGTCAGTATACAAAAATTTCTACACCCCTCGTAGAATATAAAGATGTGTTTAATGGTTACACATTAGGCCGTGGTCAACATATGTACGAATTCTTTGGTAGTTCTGATGCATCTGTGGTTATCCGCCCTGATTTAACCATGCCAATCGGTCGTTTCTTGGCGACTACGAATATTGAATTACCTCGCAAGTTTTACTATCTTGGCGATGTGTTGATGAAAAATAAGCAACATCGTGGCGATATCAACCAAGTCACACAAGGTGGCATCGAAATGGTCGGCTATGAAGGTATTGATGCTGAACTAGAATGCTTTGCCATCATTAAAGAAGTGAACGAATCACAGCTCAATAATACCTTATTATTAGAAATCGGCGATGCTCGTTTCTCTCGTGCCATCACCGATGCATTGGGGTTGACCGATGGAGAACGGGCCGATTTGCTGGATGCATTATTTACCAAATATTTGCCACGCTACAATGAATTGATTAGCGAATTTAAAAATAATGCACTCTATCCATTCCTTACGATTTGGCCTCGTTTGTTTGGCACTGTAAATGATATTAAAAACGAACTCAGTCAGGTGATTTTGCCAGCAGGTGCACAACGTATTTTAGATAGTCTTATGGATTTAGCTGGTCAAATCGAAGCAACTGGTCAACAAGTTCGCATTGATGTATCTACAGAACCGCTTCAATCCTATTACACAGGACTTACCTTTAGAGGTTATGTAGATGGTGTATCTCAATACATTGTCAGCGGTGGCCGTTATGATGGACTTTTATCTGGATTTGATGGTACACCGATGCCATCTGTTGGTATGGCTTTCAATATTGATGTCCTTACAGATGTGCTTATGCAAGGTGAAAGCAACATCCAAGATAATGGCAAATTGCGAATCGCTTTAACAAAGGGGCGCGTTGAAAAGGATTTTATTCCTCTCTTAGAGTCTTGTGGCATTGATTGTGAACCGTTGCGCAACAAGGCGCGTAAGTTGATCATTCCATTGGGGGATTCGGTAGAGGTTATCTTAGCGAAAGGCCCTGATGTAACGACATATTTAAATAATGGCGTCGTTGATTTGGGCATCGTTGGTAGCGATGTACTGGATGAACAAGATAATACATCTTATGAAATGCTAGATTTGAAAACGGGTCAATGCCAATTTATTTTGGCTTCTTTAGAAGGGTATAATCCGAAGGAAGGCCGCCGTCAACGAATTGGTACAAAATATCCAACCATTACAAAACAATATTTCGGATCTCAAGACGTAGAAATCATCAAAATTGAAGGTTCCGTTGAATTGGCTCCCCTCGTAGGCTTAGCCGATGCCATTGTAGATATTACAGAAACTGGTACAACGCTACGAGAAAACAATCTTAAAATCTATGATTGGCTCCAACCAATCTCAACGCGTCTTGTAGCAAATCCATTGGCATTGAAACAAAAAAGAAATACTATCTTTGCGTTGATTGATCAATTACAATCGGCTATTGATAAATAATAGATAGCATAGGCTATTGCGATATGATGAGAAACGTTTACAATAGAAGTATTGATATACATAGTTTGAAATGAGGATATACAATGAAAATTTACAAAGAATCCCTTGATACAATGCTCAGCATTGTCCGTCAATATACACAACAAACAACAGATATGGAAATTGAACGCCGCGTGTACGATATCATCGAAAATGTACGTGCTAATGGCGATGCAGCACTCCGTGAATATTCTGAAAAATTCGATGGTGTAAAACTAGATGATTTTAAGGTAGATCAATCTATCATCGATGCAGCATGGGATAATTTACCAGAAGATTTAAAACACGCTTTATTGGTAGCGAAGAAAAACATTACTGAATTCCACAGCCGTGAAATTGAACAAGGCTTTGTAGACATGGATACACCAGGTATTACGCGTGGTCAAAAGGTAACGCCATTGGCTCGTGTTGGCCTTTATGTCCCTGGTGGCACAGCAGCGTATCCATCTACCATTATGATGACTGCATTGCCTGCAAAAATCGCTGGTGTTAAGGAAATCATCATGGTCACACCTCCACAAAAAGATGGCATTAATCCTGCTGTCTTAGGTGCTGCAAAACTTGCTGGCGTTGATGCAGTATACCAAGTGGGTGGCGCTCAAGGTGTTGCGGCTCTTGCTTATGGTACAGAACAAATTCCTAAGGTAGATAAAATCGTAGGCCCTGGTAATATTTATGTGGCCACTGCAAAACGCCAAGTATTTGGTCAAGTTGATATTGACATGATTGCAGGTCCTAGTGAAATCGGCGTTATCGCTGATGAAAGTGCTAATCCAGTACACCTTGCAGCGGACTTGTTATCCCAAGCAGAACATGATCCACGAGCTCGTGCCATCATGGTTACAAATAGTGAAAAACTAGCACAACTCGTATCCGATGAGGTAGAACGTCAACTTTCACAATTACCTCGTGAAAGTATTGCTCGTCCAGCTATCGAAAACAATAGCTATATTGCTGTTATGGATAGCGTAGAAGATATGTTTACTGTAATGAACGAAGTGGCACCAGAACATTTGGAAATTCAATTGCCAGACCCTATGGAATATATGAGCATGGTAGAAAATGCAGGTTCCGTATTCCTTGGCAGATATGCATCTGAACCATTGGGCGACTATGTAGGCGGTACAAACCACGTATTACCTACGAGCGGCACTGCAAAATTCTCGTCCCCACTAGGTGTGTACGATTTCGTAAAACGCATTTCCTTTACTCAATTTAGCCGTGAACGTTTGCAAGAAGTGGCGAAGGATATCACTACATTGGCTCGTACAGAAGGCCTTGAAGCACATGCTCGTGCTATTGAAGTGCGCTTTGAAAAATAATTGTATGGATAGGAACGCCTTAAAGGCCTTCCTTAATGATAAGAGGATACTATGATGAGAACAAATCGGTCAGCTACGGTAACTCGTAAAACGGGCGAAACAGATATTACAATTACACTTACCCTCGATGGAAATCAAGATATTCATGTTGATACAGGCATCGGTTTCCTTGATCATATGCTCCATTTGTTGGCTAAGCATGGCCGTTTTGGTCTGGCTGTGAAAGCCGTAGGCGATACATATGTAGATGCGCATCACACGGTAGAGGACATTGCATTAACCTTGGGGCAAGCGTTGACACAAGCCCTTGGTGACAAGGCGGGTATCGAACGCTATGGTGACGCGTGGGTGCCTATGGATGAAGCGTTGACACAGGTTGTCATCGATCTAAGCGGTCGTCCATACCTCGTGTTTAATGGTGAATTTACAACACCTGTGTTGGGTGGCAATTTTGAAACAGAATTGGTAGAGGATTTCTTCCAAGCCTTGGCTGTGAGTGGTGCCATGAATTTACATGTGCGCAATGAATATGGTCGCAATACGCATCATATTATTGAAAGTATGTTTAAGGCTACTGGTCGCGCATTGCGTAAGGCGGTTACGATTAACCCAGACATTCATGGTGTGAATTCTACAAAGGGCATGATTTAATCGAGTCCTTGTGAATGGTGAAAGCAGGGCCGCATAAGGCTCGTGAATAGAGGAGATACTATGATTTTTCCAGCTATAGATTTACAAGATGGTCGCAGTGTACGCCTGTATAAGGGCGATTTTGCGAAGGAAACCATCATTAATCCGGATCCGGTTGACCAAGCATCTCAATACGAGGCTGCTAGTGTTGGCGCTTTGCACCTCGTCGATTTAGATGGGGCAAAGGCGGGGAAACCGGTCAATGTAGATATTGTTAAACGCGTACGCGCTGCATTTACAGGTGTGTTAGAAATCGGTGGCGGTATTCGTGATAAAGCGGCTGTAGATTTATATTTAGAAATTGGCGTTAATCGCGTTATTCTCGGCTCTGTAGCCCTTAAGAATCCTGAATTGACGAAACAGGTTATCACCGAATACGGCCCAGAACGCATCGTCATTGGTGTAGATGGTAAGAATGGTAAGGTCGCTGCGGAAGGTTGGCTCGACCAATCTGATGTACCTATGACCGACCTTATCGGTGCTATGGTGGCAGCGGGTGCTAGGTATTTTATCGTTACCGATGTGGACCGAGATGGCACTATGCAAGGTGCTAATGAAGACCTATTGGGTTCCTTACAAGATCAATTCCCTACGGCACGTATTGTTGCATCCGGTGGTGTCCGCAATTTAGAGGATATTAAAAACCTTGAACAACGCGGTGTAGTAGACAGTATTGTAGGCAAGGCCTTGTATGAAGGCACTATTACATTAGAGGAAATTGCTGCGTTTAATAAGGAGAATGCATCATGTTAGCAAAACGGATTATTCCTTGTTTAGACGTAGATAATGGTCGCGTAAAAAAAGGTGTTAACTTTGTAAACCTCGTTGATGTGGGGAGCCCTGTCGATATTGCTGCTACCTATGAGGAGCAGGGCGCCGATGAGCTCGTATTTCTCGATATTACGGCTACGGTGGATAGACGTACGACAATGCGCGATGTGGTGACAGATATTTCAAAACATGTGTTCATGCCCCTCACCGTAGGTGGTGGCATTAAAACGGTGGATGATATGAGCGCGCTATTGAAAGCTGGCGCCGATAAGGTATCGCTTAATTCAGCGGCTTTAGCGCGTCCAGAACTCATCAGTGAAGGCGCTCAAAAGTTTGGCAACCAATGTATGGTAGTAGCCATTGATGTAAAAACGGATCCAGAGACGGGTAAATGGTATGTGTATACCCATGGTGGTCGCAAGCGTAGCGATTGGGAAGCCCTTGCGTGGGCTAAAGAAGCTGTGAGCCGTGGCGCTGGTGAGTTACTTGTAACGAGCATGGATAAGGACGGCACTAAATCTGGCTTTGATATTAAACTATATAAAGCCTTGGAAGAGGTCGTAGATGTTCCGATTATCGCCTCCGGTGGTGCAGGTACGGTACAGCATTTTATCGATGTATTCACCGAGACTGGTGTTACCGGTGCGCTAGCAGCGTCTATATTCCACTTTGGTGAAATTAGCATTCCCGATTTAAAATCACAATTGAAGGCAGCGGGCATTGCTGTTAGATAGGGTAGGAGATTGTAGCATACATGAAACCAGACTTTAATAAGGGTGGCGGCCTATTACCGACGGTCGTTCAAGATAATACAACAAAAGCAGTGCTCATGGTGGCGTGGATGAACGAAGAGAGCTTTCACAAGACATTGGAAACCAAGGAAACTTGGTTCTGGTCTCGTTCTCGCCAAGAACTTTGGCATAAGGGCGGTACCAGTGGCAATGTGCAACATGTGGTGGATATGAAGCTCGATTGCGATGGCGATACATTGCTAGTCCTCGTCAATGCGGAAGGGCCTGCATGTCATACAGGAGCGGTGAGCTGCTTTTTTAACGATGTAGAAGCGTAGAAACATAAGAAATATGAGGTGAGATGACGCATAGGCGTTAGCTTTCACAAAGGAGAAGAACAATGGCCAATCAACAAACATTAGAAGAATTATACGCCATTATCAAAGGGCGCAAGGAAACTCCAAAGGAAGGATCCTATACGAATTACTTGTTCGACAAGGGACTCGATAAAATCTTGAAGAAGGTGGGTGAAGAAGCAACAGAAGTTGTCATCGCTGCTAAAAATGAAGACCCTCAAGAGCTAGTATATGAAACAGCAGACGTACTCTATCATTTGCTCGTGCTATTGGTAGAAAAAGGCGTTCCTTATGAAGCTATCTTAGAAGAGTTGGCAAGCCGTGAAGGCGTTATCAGTAAAACACAGGAACGCAAAGCGATTACAGATTTGTAAGGAGTAGAGTATGAAGAAGATTATTGGCCAATTAAAGCCGTATGTGCCAGAGGAACCGGCGGAATCCGTCAAAGCTCGCCTCGGTGTGGAGCGCCTTGTGCGATTATCAGCCAATGAAAATCCTTATGGTACATCGCCAAAGGTGCGCGACGCAGTACTGGATTATGTTACGAACAATGATGCTAATCTATACCCTGATGGCAATGCATCATCCTTGCGAAGCGTCTTAGCGGATTATTGGAAGGTAGCGGAAAATCAACTTGTTATTGGCGTCGGTCTTGATGAAGTGATTTCCATGGTAAATAAAACATTTATCAATGCCGGTGATTCTATCGTCATCAGCGTTCCTGCCTTTTCTGAATACGGCCTTAACGGCCTTGTAGAAGGGGCGGTCATTCGCGAGGTGCCATGCATCGAGTCTACAGGTCAATACGATTTTAAGGCGATGCGTCAAGCCGTAGATACTACGACGCGCCTCGTATGGATTTGTAACCCTAACAACCCAACAGGAACCTATGAAACTGTTGAAGATATTCGTAACTTTATCAGCACATTGCCGAAAGATGTGTTAGTCATCATCGACGAAGCTTATATCGATTTCGTAACCTCTGTAGAGGTGCCAACGGCAAGAGCTTTGCTAGATGAATTTCCTAATGTATTTATTATGCGCACCTTCTCTAAGGCCTATGGCCTTGCGAACTATCGCGTAGGCTATATGATGAGTAGCGCTGAATTAGCGAACTATATTCAAACCATTCGCTTGCCATATAATTTGAATACCTTGTCCCAAGTGGCTGCTGAGGCTGCCTTTGGTGATCGTGAATTCTTGCGCAGCACTGTAGAGAAGAATGCCGCAGAACGCGCCTTGTGGGTACAAACATTGGATGAAGTGGGCGGCACTTATTATAAGAGCGGTGCTAATTTTATCTTTATGTCCGTACCTAATGCGGATAGTCTTGCTGATGAATGGCTCGCCAAGGGCTATCAAGTACGCCGTGGACAACGAGACAATTGGTTGCGTGTAACATTGCCACCTGCTAGTGATGGTGCTATTATGCGCGCTATTTTGAAAGAGTATATGGCCCGTCAATAATGTAGGCCATTTATATAGCGATGTACATTGCGACGTATATTGCTATTTACATAGGCGTAAAAGAAAGGATGTCACTATGATTGCCATAATTGATTATGATGCGGGCAATACATTTAATGTACAAAAAGCATTACAACATATCGGTCTTGATGCGGTATTGACCGCTGATCGAGATACCATATTGGCTGCTGATGGTGTGATTCTACCGGGTGTCGGCGCCTATGCATCGGCTGTTTCCGTCCTTCGTGAGCGCGGTCTTATCGATGTCATTCATGAGGTGGTGGAGCGAAACATACCATTGCTTGGTATTTGTTTAGGGATGCAGCTTTTGTTTGATGAATCTGAAGAATATGGACCGACTCCCGGATTAGGTATTATACCGGGCACTGTGAAAGCCATTCCTAATAACCTCGGTCTTCGTGTACCTCATATGGGGTGGAATCAAAATACACTATGCCGTAAAGACAGTGCTTTTTCTGATGTAGCTGATAAATATACATATTTTGTGCACTCTTATTACGTAGATACAGATTCTCAATACATTACAACAACTGCAGACTATGGGATTAAGGTACCGGGCATTGTTGAGAAGGGGAATGTCTATGGCATGCAGTTCCATCCTGAAAAAAGCGGTAATGTAGGGCTTGATCTACTACGAACCTTTGGAAATATCATAGTAAAAAAATAAAATAGTCTTCGATATATGCTTTTAACGAATAATGAGTATCTAAAATGCTTAAGTGTAAATTGACATATTTTTGTTTACATATACAATAAGTATGTAAGTACTCATCAATTTATAAGCTACAGTGGCATTGGAGACCTAATTTTATTAGAACTATTTATTCGGCACCTCCGATGTCACGTACATTGGAGGTGTTTTTATGGTTATGAATGGTATTTACTTAGTTATAGCCTCCGCGTGTATTCTAATTTTAGCGTACCGCTTTTATGGGGCTTTCATAGCGGC
>JAIITD010000219.1 GCA_022737715.1 Veillonella sp. | reverse complement strand
TTTACAATCAATTGATCTTTCATATATGTACCTATATAAAAAATGATACCGCCAAGGTATCATCTCCTTATTTTAAACTCAGTGCGATAATATATGTGTTTACACACATATATTATCGCACATATAGTCTATCTATTCTATGTTATTTTTTACTTTTTAGTGATTGTTTTTTTGAATTTTTTCTAGGTTTCGTTAACTTACTTTCACCAGCACTGTGCATATCGGACCATTGTTGACGTAGTTCGCCCAATTGGTCACGCAATTTGGCAGCTTTTTCAAATTCCAATTGTTTTGCAGCCGCCTTCATTTGACGGTCCAGCTCTTCAATCTTGTTATATAAATCTTCCGCCGTAATGTCTGCTACCTTAGTAGCAGCTACATCTTGAGCATACGGTTCGTGGCCATGGTCCATACCGGCTGCAGAAGATTTCTTTTTCCCTTTCTTTGGTGAAAAATCTTTTCCATCGGTCACCATATCTTCTTCGATTATTGTGAGCTCAATAAGCTCTTTCACATCTTTAGATACGGATTTTGGCGTAATATTATGTTCAACATTATAAGCCTCTTGCACAGCACGACGACGATCTGTTTCATCAATGGCCCGCTGCATAGAACCTGTTACACGGTCCGCGTACATGATAACATGACCATTCACATTACGCGCGGCGCGACCGATTGTTTGAATCATAGCCGTATCGGAACGTAAGAAACCTTCTTTATCCGCATCTAAGATAGCTACTAAAGAAACTTCTGGCATATCAAGGCCTTCACGAAGTAAGTTAATACCAACCAATACATCGAATACACCAGCCCGTAAATCGCGGATGATTTCGGCCCGCTCGATAGTAACGATATCTGAGTGGAGGTAACGAACACGAACGCCCATTTCCTTCAAGAATTCTGTTAAGTCCTCTGCCATCTTCTTCGTCAACGTCGTAACGAGAACCCGTTCATTCTTAGCGGCACGTTTGTGGATTTCACCGAGCAAGTCATCCATTTGGCCCTTAATAGGACGAATTTCAATGGATGGATCGAGTAGCCCCGTAGGACGAATGATTTGCTCTGCTACATTCGTTTCTACTTCCATTTCATATGGTCCTGGCGTTGCTGATACATACACGATTTGATTGATACGCTCCACAAACTCATCAAATTTCAATGGTCTATTATCGAGTGCAGACGGTAAACGGAAACCATATTCGATAAGAGATTCCTTACGAGCTCGGTCACCATTGTACATGGCACGAATCTGTGGAATTGTTACATGTGATTCATCGACCATGATGAGAAAATCATCAGGGAAGTAGTCTATCAATGTATATGGCGCTTCCCCAGCTTTACGTTCAGACATGTGGCGAGAATAGTTTTCGATGCCTGAGCAATAGCCCATTTCTTGCATCATTTCTATATCATAACGTGTGCGCTGTTCAAGGCGTTGCGCTTCAAGTAGACGATCTTCTGCTTTTAGTTTTGCTAGCTGTTCATCTAGCTCTGCCTCGATGCGCTCTACTGCAATTTTCATTTTTTCTTTTGTTGTAACATAGTGAGATGCTGGATAGACTGCAAC
>JAIITD010000218.1 GCA_022737715.1 Veillonella sp. | reverse complement strand
AAAATCATCAAGATAATAACAATTAAAGCCGTTGTAGTTGGGTTTACTTTGAACGTAGAAGCACCAATCCACAATACAAGAGCCAACACAGAAATCAAAGCCATGAAGATTTCACTACGTGTCATGGAACCCAATTTTTTGTATTCATCCTTTGCCCATGCTGCAATTTCAGGGGAACCTTTCACCTCTGGTTTGCAGAATACATAGGTCAACAACGGAGTGATGATGAACAAAATAAGACCTACTGGCAAGAATGCTAGGAACCATGTGCCCCAGTTGGCTGCTACAATACCAGCTTTAGCAGACAATTCAAGAGCCAATGGGTTTGGCGCTGCACCAGTCAAGAAAATGGAGCTAGATACACATGTAGTTGCCAATGCTACCCAGTTCAAATAGGAACCAATTTTACGAGGGTTCTTATCTGGATAAGAATCGAACATCGGGCAAATACTAGATACGATTGGATAAATCGTACCACCGGAACGAGCCGCATTACTTGGAATAAATGGAGCTAACACAAGGTCAGTAATAGCAATGGCATAACCAAGACCTAAAGAGGACTTACCAAGCTTTGCTACCAAAAACAATGCAATACGACGACCAAGGCCAGAGTTTTCATAACCAATACCAATCATAAAGGCTGCAAAGATCAACCAAACGATGGCATTAGAGAAACCACTGAGGCCCCAACTAATAGCTTGTGCATCAGTAATCGCCTTTGCTACACCAGTTGCTTTATCTACAACAGGTGCAGGACCGACTTTAAACAACATAGACACGGTAACTGCGATGATACCGATGAAAGCTGGTGGCATTGGTTCTAAAATCAACCCTACCACGAGGCCTGCAAAGATACTTACATAAATCCAAGAATCTGCGCTAAGGCCTTGAGGCGCACCAATGAGCCATACGAGAATGGCCACAATAAGCGGTGCGAATAATTTCCAATTCAACTTCATTAGAAACACTCCTTACTTAAAGATATAAATTTGCAAAAATGCTCGTCTAGTATATCAGAATTCTATAAAGCGGTACATGATTTTAATCATAAATATTATTAATAGACAGCAAACTTTAGGTAATAGTATTTAATAACATTGGATTATTTATAACTTTTTGTGAAAAATGATATCCAAAACTCTATAAATATATACTCTATCTGCCTCGATATTAATCATTTCTTTAATATACTCCAATGTAAATATTAGTACTAAAATAAAGATGTTACCAACCTTTCCAAATCCGGTAATGGAAAGGAGGTGCATTATGCGTAGTACGTTTGTTTCTCTTCTCTTAGCAGTCATGATAAATATAATTTCTTATTATATTTGTAAATGGTTAGACTTGCTATTTTTGTTAATTGGTAACTAGCCTCGGGTTGTTCCGTAAAAACAAAAGAACCACTGATAAGCTGCAACTTATCAGTGGTTCTCTTATTTGTGCATATGCATAGCACGTTTCTCTAGTAAAAGTATATCATGAACCTATCTAGAGAACAAGTAGAACTCCAAGATACTTTATTTCGATTTAGTATTCCTTTTTATTCACCTTTTGGTACGAACCATAGGCC
>JAIITD010000217.1 GCA_022737715.1 Veillonella sp. | reverse complement strand
TATCCCAAAACAACGGTAGCCATTGCACAGGTAACATCAAAGTAATCGGTATTGGACCTGGGGACGCTGAATTTATGACACCGCAAGCACGGGAAGCCATTTTAGCGGCAGACCGTGTAGTAGGTTATTTAACATATCTTGATTTGATTAAAGACCTTATCGCAGGTAAACAAACGGTAGGTACAGCAATGATGCAAGAAGTGGATCGTTGCCAACAAGCCGTTGATTTGGCTGTAGAAGGTCACCAAGTAGTAGTTGTATCCTCTGGTGACTCCGGCGTATACGGCATGGCTGGCCTTGTGTTAGAACTAGCAAACAAAGTACCAGCAGACAAACGTCCTTCCGTAGACATCGTGCCAGGTCTTAGTGCTGTAAATGTAGCAGCATCTGTATTGGGCGCACCTTTGATGCATGACTTTGCCGTTATTTCCCTTAGCGATTTGATGACACCTTGGGATTTAATTAAAAAACGAGCTGACCTTTGTGCACAAGGGGATATGGTTATTTCCTTGTATAATCCACGCAGTAAAAAACGCGTAACTCACTTGGATGAAGTGCGTGAAATCGTTCTAAAATACCGCGACCCTAAAACACCTGTAGGCATCGTGCAAAAAGCAGGTCGCCCAGGTCAACATATGGTTATTTCTGATCTTGAAAACTTCACAAAAGAAGAAGTAGATATGCAAACACTTGTTATCATCGGTAACAGCCAAACTTATGTTGAAAATGGTCGTATGATTACACCTCGAGGCTACAAATTATGATTTGGGTTATCGCTGGCACCTTGGATGGTCGCACCTTAGCGGTAGATATTCAAGAACGAACCGGTGAAGAGGTGCTTGTGACTGTCGTGAGCCAATATGGGGCGGAACTAGCTGCACATGAAGGTATTACGGTTCATACGGGGCGCCTCGACCAAGAGGCTATGCAACAGTTGGTTAAGGAGCACAATGTGCGCCTTCTTATCGATGCAAGCCATCCCTATGCGGCTATTGTGACTGCAACGGCACAAGATGCGGCAAAGGCGATGGGCATTTCTTTTGTTCGGTTTGAACGAAAAGAGGTGCCATTGCCAGACTATGATAAATTGCATATCGTCGTGGATGAAACAGAGGCAGCTAATTTGGCAGGTAAATTAGCAAAGGAAAACAACAACCATGTGTATTTGACTACTGGTAGTAAAACGATGCATATCTTTGCGAAGTCTGAAGCTTTACAAGACTGCGAAGTATGGACACGCATTTTGCCAACTGCTGAGGTATTGCAAATGATGGAAGACCTCAATGTGAGTCCTAAGCGTATCGTTGCCGTACAAGGTCCATTTTCGTACGATATGAACCGTATTATGTTCCACGATACAAAGGCGAGCGTTGTGGTTATGAAAAACTCTGGCCTCGTAGGTGGGGCAGATACGAAATTACAGGCTGCCATCGACCTTGGCATCCACGTTATTGTTATCGATCGTCCGCGGGTAAAACTCGAATGCCCTGTGGTATCATCGAATGATGAATTTTTCAAATTATGGGAGGACACTAATGGATTACGTTAAAAATCCTAAAGCCATTGAAGATAAAAGTAT
>JAIITD010000216.1 GCA_022737715.1 Veillonella sp. | reverse complement strand
TAAAAGGCTGCCGTTGGCAGCCTTTTATTTTTGCTAAAATATAGATATACATACATTCATACAAGATATATAGAAAGGAGACATTATGGCAGATTCACCTATCGTACATTGGTTCCCTGGGCATATGGCGAAAGCTACGCGCATGATAACGGAGTACATCAAAAAGGTTGATGTTGTTATCGAGTTATTAGATGCGCGCATTCCTCGTTCTAGTGCGAACCCAGTCATCCTAGAGTTAGTTGGTCAAAAACCGCATATTGTACTGTTAAATAAGGTAGATTTAGCAGATCCCAAAGCAACGAAAGAATGGACAGAATTCTTTACGAAACAAGGGATAACTGTACTAGCTATCGATTCCAAATCTGGTAAGGGGAATAAGAAATTAGTATCTACGGTAGAACGTCTCAGCAAACCTATCATTGATCGATGGGTAGCAAAGGGGATTCGTAGTCGCTCCATACGTACTATCATTTTAGGGATTCCTAATGTAGGGAAATCTACATTGATTAATTCCTTGGCTGGTTCTGCAGCAACTCGGACGGCTAACAAGGCAGGTCACACGCGTGGTCAACAATGGGTTAAAATTGGTAAGAATATGGAATTGCTCGATACGCCAGGCGTATTATGGCCTAAATTAGAGGACCAACGGGCTGCCGCACGTCTTGCTATGACAGGTGCTATCTCTGATGATGTATACGATTTAGAGCACGTAATTAAACAATTGTTAAACCATTTATTGACGAATACACCGAATATCTTGGTTGAGCGCTATAAATTAAAAGAAGAAGAGATGGCCGATGTGGATACAATTCTTGAAAGCATTGGCCGTCGTCGAGGATGTCTTGTCAGTGGTGGTGTTGTGGACCTTGATAAGGCACGCCGCATTATTTTGCAAGACTATCGCAATACAAAGCTTGGTACGATTACGCTAGACCAAGTTGATGAAGAGCCTTATTATCCAGAAGATGGTGAGGAAACACATAATGGATAAGGATATATTTGCTAAGCTAAAGGTAGCTGATATTAAGGCCCTTTTTGAAACGGAACAAGCTTTGGACATTTTACCATTAGCACAAGAGGATACTCGTAGTTCCGTTCAAAAATTGGCGGCTTCTTATATTAAACGTCAAGAAAAAGAGCTAAAAGAACAACAACGCTTGATGGGCATGTACGACTATGAAGGCATGTTCTACGATGAAGGTCTATATCATGTGGCTGGCGTCGATGAGGTCGGGCGCGGTCCCATTGCAGGCCCTGTTACGGTAGCTGCGGTCATTTTACCGCCTATGACGTTAATTCCAGGCCTTAATGATTCTAAAAAGCTAACCGAAGAAAAACGTGAAGCATTGTATGACATCATTATGGATGAAGCCGTAGCGGTCAGCTGTATCTCTTACGGTCCAGAGAAAATTGATGAGCTCAATATCTATGAGGCTACACGTCAAGCGATGTACGAGGCTATTCGCACCCTCGATGTACCTTCAGAGGCAGTTGTAGCGGATGCGATGAAATTACCTGATTTAACAATACCTGTTGAATCCATCATTAAGGGCGATAGCAAAAGTGCAAATATTGCCGCTGCATCCATCATTGCAAAGGTTACGCG
>JAIITD010000215.1 GCA_022737715.1 Veillonella sp. | reverse complement strand
GCGTATGTCGTATTTAGTTTATGGCTACGCATATTCCACTGGACAATGGTGCTTTCCGTAACAGCTTTATTCTGGACTGGCCTTTATATTGGTGATCCAGGTTTTGCAGCTATTACAGGTCATCCGGAACCAACTTTCGCTATTGATGGCTGGTTCTCTATGGAGACGATGCGTCGTATCCATTTCATTGCGGGTGTTATTTTGACATTCTCCTTTATATTCCGATTTGCTGGTGCACTTTGGAATCGCGGAGATAGATTGTTGCCTAAATTCCGTCAAAAACGGTATTGGTATGGCCTTCGGGAAACAACATTGCACTATTTGATGATTCCACAAAAGCATGAACATCACTGGTTACGTAACTCCTTGGCGAGAACGGCATATATGATGGTGTACATCATGTTCTTCTTTGAAATCATCACAGGTTTTTCAATGTATGCTATGATTGATCCTAATGGTATTATAGGAACTCTTTTTGCACCGATTATTACGCTATTTGGTGGTGAATATAAAGTTCATATTATCCATCACTATATTGCATGGGGCTTCTTATTCTTTACCATTATTCATGTGTACATGGCATTCCGAGAAGATGTTATGGAAGAATCTGGCGAAGTATCCGCTATGGTTTCCGGCATGAAATATTATGCCCATGATCCTATCGATATTGAAGACCTTAACGGTAAACGCCGTCGTGGTGAACGTATCGATAAACCATCTGGTACTACATATCGTCCAAGCAATCCTGACGATCCACGAGAAAAGGAATTACAAGATGACTAATATATCCACTGAAGAACAATTTGGTGGCATAGAATACGCGGGCTCTGAGAGCCCGCGTATTGATTTACATGCCATTTATGATGATTATGAGAACTCTATTGTCGTTCTAGGGGTAGGTAATATCTTGCTTACTGATGAGGGCCTTGGTGTTCATGTTGTAGAGGATTTGAAAGCTAATTATGCTTTCACCCCTCAGATAAGCTTGATTGATGGCGGAACGATGGGTATGGAATTATTGACCTACATGCGGGGCATGAAGAAAATCCTCTTGATTGACGCCGTTAATGGTGGCGAAGCACCTGGCACAATCTATGAGTTCCCACATCGCGAATTAGAACAGTATTTTACGGACCATATTTCTGTTCATGAAGTAGGCATGCAAGATATATTGCGCATTCGTGCCATTCAAGAAAATCCATTGGAAGATGCCATTGTTATAGGTGTTGAACCAGAATCATTAGAAGTTGGTTTTGAACCTAGCGCGCCTGTACAAAAGGCATTACCTGAGGTAAAAGAACGCGTTCTACGTGTTCTTCGCGAATGGGGCGTGCAAATCGAACCTAAATAAACTGATATGTTTATGGATAGATAAGAATAGATTGATAGGATGAGAAAGGAGGGGCACTATGATTGAAAATTATAATAATGTACGGGCCGTTCTAAATGAGTTGCGCCAAGCGTTAAAGCAATTACGTGAGACTGGTGCAACCTATTCCATATATATTGAGAAGACCGGTCTTGCTGAAGAAGAGCAAGTAGAGGTACTAGAAACTTTGGGGCGTGGACATATTACGATTACCTTCAATGAAACAGATCAACCTGTAGA
>JAIITD010000025.1 GCA_022737715.1 Veillonella sp. | reverse complement strand
TCCCCATTGGTTATAAGCCTACTGTAATCCAGTATAATCCAGTACATCTATCATCAATACAAGCTTTAAATGAAGTCAGTGTTTTATCAACTCTACTAATAGCAGTACTTTTATCTAAATTACTATCGTATGTAGGATTTCCTAAATATTCTGGAACTACCACAGGAATGTATTTAGAACTATATGGTAATAATAAGCTAATAGCGAATTGACGATATGTTGATAGATTATCTGTTTTATATCCCCATTGGCTAAAATCCAATAGCACCCCACCGTATAGAGGTAACGTTATTTTGTGCAGACATATAAGTGAAGTTATTTATTGTTATTTCCTTAACGGCACTACTCGTCCAATTGTCATTATCTAACATTGACGGCGCTATGTTAGTGACTGCGACGAACGGAGGAAAAGTAAAAGGTATTATAAAGTTACTAGCTCCATCATATATAGTCCTAGCAACTGTAATGTCTGACTTTCCCCATTGGTTACGATAAGCCTATAGCGATATAACTATGTCCATAAAATCTAAATGCAATATCAGATGATGTTAATTTTATTGCATCATCATAATTGTTCCCACTGGGACTTCCAGTCGAAGGGGAAATAGAGCCCACTGCTTTAAAAGGCGTGCTAAATCTAATAGGTAATGTCGCTTTTGATTGATATTCTGATGTATTGTGAGAAGTCTGTCCCCATTGGTTATATTCCAACGAATATACAAGTTATTTCCTTATTTACATAATACGGACTCCAATCTCCACTTAACCCAGCAAAATAACTTGCTTTATTATTTACTTTAGTCCATGGTGCATAACTAGTAGGACCGTTATTAAAACAAGCAACACCAGCAATGAAATCTGTACTATATGATATAGGGAAAGGCAACGGATTATTTTGTGCAGTTTCATTAGTTTTTACCCATTGGCTAACTTTTACCGAATGCTATGAAGAAATGCTCAAATCGAGCAAATGATATTGTAGTAGCTGTGTATTTTATAGCATTATCTGAGTTGTTTGATGAAGGCCCTTTTGCACTATCTGGCAATCCTGTTGTGATGGCATATACTTCAATGAATGCAATTGGGAAATTAGTAGTTTGTAAGTACCATGAACTATCGTTTCCTCGTAGTGATTTTCCCCATTGGATCTAGGGAAGTAGCTCAATAGCCTTACGTAACTCCCGCAATTCTTTATGGGTATAAACTTTAGTAGTTATATCGCCATGTTTATGCCCGAGAATGGCGCGAGTAGCAGTAGGTGATGCACCATATTTATCTAACAAGGTGGCTACTGTATGGCGGCAGTCATGTGTTGAATGGGAACATTTGATAGACGTCATTACTGATTTAAATTGCTTGCTGAATTGAGCATAAGAAATTGGTAATATCTTGTCAGATGAATTCTGATACAGAGTTGTAACTATTGGTAGTATTCGCCTGTGAATAGGTATTAAACGATTACGGCCAGCCTCGGTTTTAGATTGGCGTACCATTAAGCATTTAGTGCGAAGGTTAATATCGTTCTTACGTAAGGATAGCAATTCACCGCACCGCATGCCTGTATACAGGAGTATTAGCGTACCATATGTATCGGTAGTATTAAGGGCCCATAATCGATTAATCTGTTGGCGAGTAAATGGCTTATGAGGGTATACGCTAACATCGTGGCCAAGATTAAGAAAAGGGGTGTAATCCTTAATATCAATGTCATTAACAATTGCATATTTAGATAGCAATGAAAGTAATGTACGTACCTTCTTGGCTGATGCGTAGGACAGGCCGTTATCTCTCATTCTATTAATAACGCATTGCATATCAGAGTATTTAATTAAGTTAATAGGAATATTAGCAATTGATTGAATATGATCATAGGCAATGCGATATGATTCAATGGCTGATTTACTCACGATTTCAACACGAGTAGGCAGCCATTTTTCATAAATACTTTTAAACGTTTCGACACACGCACTTTTGCGGTGCATGCGAAGATACGCATTTCTTGGATAGTGCTTAATAGTGCTATTCATTGTTATATCCTTTCATTAATTAGGAGGTATATATGAATAATTATATCCATGTACTTGATGCGGAAGGTCGACGTATTACATCAATCGTCGATAGTATATTAGCACCAATTGGTGAGAGTGCTTTACTAGAACAAGCTAAAGTTCAATATCCTGATGCAGCTGATTATGTGTATGGTGATGATGCTATGCTTGATGAATTTTTAAATGGCAAAACATACGTGAATGGAACTTTTGTCGATATTCCTGTAACGGAATATGAACCGACGAAAGCGGAACGTATTTCACAAATCCGTAAGTACTATGACGAACGATTTGCAATGCTAGACCAGGCATTAATACGTAGACGTTTGGCTAATGTGCCATATGATGATTTACAAGAACAATTTAAGAAACTCAATGCCGAAATGGTGGCCAAGATTAAGGAGGTCAAATAATGGATAACTACGAAATCAAATCTGATGTACCAGTGATGCACTTTTGTAAATACTGTTGGGCAACTTTGAATGAGGACGGCACGTGTCCGACAGAAGGATGCGTGCACAATGATTTAATGGATTTAGATAAAGAAGAACCATAAGGGCATGGGGGAGTGAATGGATATTCTTAATGATATTTTAATCATGCTCATAAGTGGGGTATCGCATGAACATTTAGTTAGTATGGGAGTAGTGATTATTTTAACCACTACATTGTTATTTGTGGATACAATTCAGCGAATTGCTGCAGAAGTATTGCGATATAACAAGGATAATCACAGGCCTAATAATCCTATTACACTACTAACAACCTTGACCTGGTACGGTTGGGGCAAAGGGAAGTATATTAATAAGGCAACCGGGGAACGGCGTAGATATTTAATGAGTGAGCGCCTAAGAGGTGATCTGTTAAAGAAACTATGCATACAATATCCGGCATGGATGATACTATCCATTGTATTTATTTCATTACCTGATATTCCTATTCCAAATACAGACCTATTCCTAGACCATATTTTTTCGTATGCGTTTATGTTGATACCATTTTTTGCCGAATGCTGGTCAATCATTGAAAACCTACGTGAAATGGTAGAAGATGACCTAATCGACATCGGCAAGATATTTCAATATACGATTGAAATTATAAAGGCATGGAGGGGCAATGGATAAGTTAGCTATCATTAACAGCATAAAAAAATCATATCAATCTGTAAGGGTGGCTAACTTCCACCCTACAGGGGTTCTTGCTACAAGGGTACTAGTACTAACAATGCTAGTACCTATTTTATTGGTAGTGGTTGAGTACATTATGGTGTTCGTTCAAGGGTATGTATCTGATGATATGAATAAATTGATTAATGTGGGGATTAACATTATAGATCATATCTTCATTCCGTCAGTATTAACTGCATTAGTTGGTTTTCTTGCCTTATGGATAGATAAGGACGGAAACGGGATACCTGACAAATTAGAAGAACAGCCTAAATTACCAACATTACCAAATATGACAGAAAGGAGTGATAAGAATGAAAAAAGGGTTTGATATTTCAGCATGGCAAGAGGCTGAAAACGGAACACCATATTATGATGAGTGCCACATGCAGCAAGCTAAAGATGAAGGCAATGAATTTGTAATTATTAAATTAGGTGAAAACTATAACGTTGATGAATTCTTTGAGCAACATATCACCGCAGCATTAAGTGTAGGCCTTGAAGTTGGTGTCTATTATTTTAGCCATGCATATGATGAGGCCACCGCAGTACAAGAAGCTGAATGGGTGATTAACACGCTCAATAGTTATGGATATACTGATTACCATTTGCAAGCAGGCATTTGGTATGACTACGAAGAACACCGCCAATTACGTAATATGATTAATGCAGGAGCACTAACTAGCCAAGGAATGACTAATTGCATTAGTCGGTTCGTAAATACATTATGGAGTGCAGGATTTCAAAATGTAGGTGTGTATAGTGGGTATTCACTGTTGTGGGATGAAACATATGCATATAGTCAAATGCCAAGTGTTCCTGTATGGTGTGCACAATATGATTCAAAATGTGATTATCCAAATATGAGAATATGGCAATATAGTGATTGCGGAATAGTAGCTGACAAAGAAGTTGATGTCAACTATATGTATGATTAGGAGGAAGTATGAATGACAAAATCAAAAACTTTATTCACGCTCATTACATCTCTGTTCCTATTTGTATTGTCCTTTGTATCATTGCCTGTATATGGTTCTACGCCGACAGAGCAAGTAATATTGACACGACAGGAATACAACGAGCTACTGATGAAGTTCGAAACGCTCAACAATACAATCAACGAGCAGTTGAAGATAATAGACGAGTTAGAACAGCAATTGAACGTAGCACAGATGTCAACGAGCGAATCGAAACAAGAATTAATAGAATCGATGAACTTAATCAAAGAACAGAAGGAGCAATTACTAATAGCCAAGAACACATTAGAGCAGCAAGAGAAAACGCTATCAATGCAAAACGAATCATTGGCGAAGGTGAACGCATACTTAGAAATGCAGATGAGAGAACTCAAAAGAATCAAGATGCAACAACGAAACAGTAAATTATTAAATATCCTATTAGGTGGTGCAGTTGTTTATTTAGTTGCAAAAAATTGAGGTGATCCATATATCTCCATAGCGTGTAATGGCGGATACACGCAACTATCAACTATTAGTTGTCAGTAGTAAAGCAATTGTTTATAACTGAATAACATAACAAAAGCCTATCAGCTTAGAAAAATATCTAGGTTGATAGGCTTTTTTTGATTTACACATAAAAAATAATTTACAATACGCCAATGGCGTAGTATAATATAATTAATAAATGATGTTAATGATAACAAGGAGAAAAAATGAGATTATACAAAAATGTAGATATAAAAGATATAGTAAAAATATTAGAAGAAGGTATATTACCAATAGATGTAACTGGTAACAATAATTGGGAAGAATCACGTAGATCTAATAATGCAACAGATGTAGTTTATTTGTTCAAAGAAAATAATATAGGGGATAGTTTTACAACTTATGGATTAGTATTGTTAGAGGTAGAGGTTGATGCAAAACATAATGAAATAGATAAATATGATATTCATAAAGGGGAATATGAAGAATATATAGTGGCAGAGGTTCCAGTTAGTGCAATCAAGGCAATATATATACCTAAAATATTTAAAAATAAAATTACAAAAGAATATAATATTGATTTAAGTGAATATGATATTAAATATGTGGATGTAGAATTTAAAGTATATTCAAATGAAGAAAATAGTTATGTAGTAGCAGATCAACAAGTACAAGATATATATGTAAAAACTGCTAATATATCAACATTTGATTTTAATTATTTAAGAGGAATAACAAATAATCGCATGTTAGATTGTGAAAAGAAATGGAGATATAAATATGAAATGGAATAAAATTTATTTTAATGTACAAAATATTAAAGAAGATAAAGGTAATTCAGTTGTAATAAATATGCCTAATAAGAGCAAATATCATGGATGGTGTTTTTATCATCCAAAGAAATTAGTAAGGGAAGAAGGGCATAAAGGTTGGTTGGTATCATTTTCATTTACTGAAGAATGGAAATTTAAACTATATAGAAAGGGAAAATCACAAGAAATATCTGTAGAAGAGATGAAAGGTGCCTTTGATAATAAAAATTATGATAATGAAGAAATTAAAGACTGTTACTGCCATATAGAAGAGCCGACTAAGATTAATATGGACGTAGAAATAAAGCAAGAGTTGATAAGAGATGTTAACAAATGAACAAAAAAAGGCAATAGAAAAATTCAAAAAATTAAAAGTGGGCGCATTGTTTATGAAACAATGGTAAATATTGTTGCAGAGTTGGTTGAAAGTGGTATGTCTGATAAATGGATTATGAGTAATATAGGAATGGATGCAGATGAATTATTGAGGCTAAAACAAATAAGTGGATTAGCAGCGTTATTTAAAGATAAGGAATTTAGCAAATCATGGGAAGAATAGAAAATAAAGTTGATGAACTTCAGTTAGAATTATTACAAGAATTACAAGAGGAATTGAGTGATGGAATATTAAATGAGGATAGTACAATTCAAGTACTAGAAGAAAATAATATAATTATAGACTGGTATTATAATGATGAAGAAATGGCACGAATAAATAAAATAGATGAAGATGATACAGAAGAAGATATAGAAACAAAACAAGCTATATTAGATCAGTACAATCAAACCAAACCGTACCTAGAAGAATGGATTGTAAGAGATGTAGTTTTTTTTATTGAAAAATATTTTATGGGAAATTATACAATAAAAGAATTAAGACAAATGTTAGGATTAGAACAAAGAGATTTATCTAATTTGTTTTTGATTCCAATAGGGACTATAAGAAATTGGGAACAAGGAAGACGGAAAATTCCAATTTATGTTGAACGCTTGATTATTAGAGAATTAGGCACATTACTATTAAAAAAACAAACAGAATATAAAGATAGATAACTAGATTTAATTTTGAAATGATAAAATATAGGCAACTAGTATTTTAAAAATCATGGGGGAGCATATGGATACTATATTAGATGAATACATTCAAGAATATTTACATTCAGATAAATTCATAGATATGTTAGAGTATTTTGTTGCAAAATATAGTAAGTCTGCAGATAGTATCAGAATAAGCGGACTGCATAAGAGTGCAGAATTTTTGGATGAAGCCAAAGACAAATTATTAGTGATTTTAGATAAAATAAAAGCTGGAGAAACGTTGGATAAATCTGATGCGGACATTATATTAAATAACATACATTTATCAGCACCTATAAAGAAATAGTAACTTATAATATAAATAGCCTACCGACCTAGATATTATCTAGATTAGTAGGCTGTTTTTTATTTGTAGAAAGTATAATAAATAGTTGACTTTATACACGATATAGGGTATAATATAGACATAAGGAAGGAGGTGATGCCATTGAAGAAGTTAAGGAAGAGAATAAAAAAGTGGCTACCGATAATAACCGCGTTTATCCAACTTGCAATAGCGATAATACAGTTATTAAATCAGTAACCACAGGGGCTCGAAAGAGCCCCAATCTTCCTAACTATTATACCAATGGCGAGTATATGATTTCAAGATTAACTTTAATAATTAGTATTATTGCTTTTGTATTATCCGTTTATAATCTATTAGTAATATTGGGAGTATTGTAATGAAACTAGATGATGTAATGACAACACAAGAGGCTGCAGAACGGTGGAATGTTACTGCGGACTCATTGAAACAGAATTGTAGAGGCCGTGTAAAGAATGGTTTTAAAGAAGGTGAGTTTAAGAAGTCGGGGAAAATGTGGCTTGTAACTCGCCAAGGTATGGAAAGGCTGTATGGTGAAGAAATGGATCATAGCATATAATGTTTATATTATTAATGACATCATTTTGACATCATTTTAATAAAAAATATAGTAAAATATATAACTATTTAGGCATTAATAAAGTAGATAACTACTGGATTTGTTGGTTTTATAAATGCGTGTTAAATGCCACGCCATCTTGAGGGGGTGGTGAGCGTACGCTCGTGAGGGTTCAAGTCCCTCCAACCGCACCAAATATAAGGACCTACAGTTCGCTGTAGGTCCTTTTCTTGTATCTGGATTAGCAGAATTTTATGGGAGAGAGATATGATTAAAAAATGTATTGCCTTAGGTCTGCTTTCACTAACGTTATCTAGTCAATCTAGTTTGGCTGCATCAGTTGAAAATCAAAGTCAGACGGTAAGTGTTGGAATAAAAAGTAATATAAAATCTGAAGATTCTTTAACATCGGAGTTTGTTGAGGTAATTCCTGGAGCTTTTAAAAGTGTTAGGAAGAGTAATTCAAAATATCCAAAAGAGCTTTCAGCTGAAGAAATTAAGTTGTTAAAAGCACAAAGCCAGAAAGGATCTAAACAACGATTAGTAGAATTACAAAAGTCAGACATGAAGGTGGAGTATCAAATTTTTGATCCCCTTTATAATGATCGAGATGAAAAGGCACTCAAACAAATCACACGTTATAATACTTTGGAAACAAATAAGCAAGGTATTGGATATGGTAATCGAGATAAACCATTACGTATCGTAAGCCCTTATATGAGAAAAAATGGACACGGGGAAATTAAATTAACGAATCCAGTTAATATTCCATCATACAGAACGCGTGCAGATAAGAATAAAGCATATGATAAAGAATTTAAAGCCTTTCTAGAAAAGAATAAGGGGAAATCTTATGATTTATATACACCTAGAACTAAAGAGGAGATAAAAGAATCAATAGAGGCGTTTTTTAAGCCCATAGAGCTAATTGAGTATCCTGTTAATAATCCTAAGGATTACAAGTTAGTTTCTACGATTCCAGGGTTTCCTAAACAAATACCTAGTTTTGCAAAGAATATTCATCTACATAGTAATCCTGCATTCTTGCAAGGCGGTTCATATGTACAACTGGCTTTTGGTGGTACACCAGATCAATTAAAGCCTTACATTGATGAGGCACGGACTGATTCTAAAGTTGTCATTTCGAAATCTGATCTATCCAATGTATATGTAAAAAACTATGTTGATTCAAATATGGAATATGCAGATACTTTGAAAACGTTAATGCCTACATCGATAGTTGTTGTAGAAAGTACAACAGTACCTATGGGGAAATATGTACAAAATAAAATAGATAATCCTATTGAAAAATCTGTTGATGAAATATATGAATTAGAGAATCAAGTGTTGACTGAATTTAATAAGATTAAAATTGATGGTGAAAGTAGCGATGCTAAGTATAAGCGTTATATAGAAACTCGAAAGAAAGTAGAGGCTGAGCGAGATATATTAAAACCTAAACAGATGGATACGGTAAGTTTAGGTAAGAAGGAATATCCTATTTATACAGAGTCGGAGAATCGAAAACTACAGAAACAATATTTACATAGATTCTCTTTTAATGAAGAATCGGTAAAATTACCTGATGATTATGTAATATATTTATTTGATTTCGGTGGTAATTGGAATCATCCGTATGCACTGGGGGCAGCAGTGAGCCCTGAGAAGAATTATATTATTTATTTCTGTCAGCTTGGTTAATTGTAGGTTTTATATTGTAATTAGCTGATTTAATCTCTTTATAAATAGCAATTATTAAACTAAAAATAAATTATTGACATAAATTATTTTAAAATATAAAATAATTATAGACATACTGGCGTGTCAAAAAGGGATTAGAGAGTTCAGCCAGACACAATATGATATAGTTCGAGAGATCTATATACAAATTAAGACATGTTACGAGAGAGACGAGAGAAGAGTAACATGTCTTTTTTGTATGCCTAAAAACAGATAATAGCTCGTTTTATATAGTATAATTACAGCTTTGTAGACTACGGCTGATAAATAAATATAGTAAAAAATAAATAAAATATGGATGCTACAAGAACTTCGTGCATAAATTGCTGCATTGAAAGCAAGTATGACAAAATAATATAATTAGAGTTATAGACAGACACCTCCTCATGTAATACAATGTAATACATAAGGAGGTGCTTTGTATGTCGAATATTTCTGTTAGACTTAATGAACAAGAAGAAAATCTATTTAAAACCTATGCAGAATTTATGGATGAAACATTGTCTACACTATTTAAAAAAGCTTTACTAGAAAAAATTGAAAATGACTTTGATCTTAGAGTAGGCCAAGAAGCTCTGAAGGAATATAAACAGGATCCTGTTACATATTCTGTAGCGGAAATGCGTGCAAAGTATGGTTTATAAGCTAGAGTTTAGTAAACGGTTTGACCGACAATTTTCAAAGTTGGATAAGTCAACACAACGTTATATTTTTAATTGGTTGATAAAACATTTGGATAATGTAGAAAATCCACGATATTCTGGTAAATCGTTGACTGGTAATAAACAAGGATTGTGGCGGTATAGAATTGGTAACTATAGAGTTATTGCTGATATTAGTGATACGAATTGTGTGATTATAGCGGTAGAAGTAGGTCATCGGAAATTTATTTATAAGTAGAGGTCATAATAATGAAATACTTACGTCGTGAATTAAACCAAGTAGAAAAGGAATATCTCAAACAATTTGGTGAAGATTCTTTAAATCGTGTTATCCTTCACGATCCAAATACAAAGGATAAACAAGAGGTTCAAGATACGATTGATATTTTGAAAGAAGCGATAGCCAAAAATAAACCTCTGGAACAAGTGCCAGAGGATATGTGGAATCTGATTGAATTCTAATGTAAAAGACACATTGCAAATCATTGCAATGTGTCTTTTATGTATAGGGTTATAGATTATACAGTTCAGGTTTACGATCTCTAAATATATTTATTTTGTTGCGAATGTCTTCGACAACGGCAAAATCAATTTCCACAGAAGCGATGCTTTCCGTAGTATCCATTTCTAATAGATTTGTGCCCCATGGATCATATACCGCAGAGTGCCCCGTACTCTGAACGCGGCCAACTGTACCACAGCCATTTACAGCACATACAAATAGTTGGTTTTCGATAGCCCGTACTTCATTGAGTACTTGCCAGTGTCGTAGACGCATGGTAGGCCATTGGGCCGGTACAAATAGCAATTCTGTATTTGGTAATGCGGCCATGCGCACTAATTCTGGAAAACGGATATCGTAACAGATGACAGTACTACAAGGAATGCCATCTAATTCAAAATGTGTGGTATGAGTGCCACCTGCGAAATAGTAATCTTCTTTTGCGGGACTAAATCCATGCATTTTTGAGTACTCTCCGACGAGTTCGCCTTTGCGGTTGTAGGCATAGGACGTATTGAAGACAACATCGTTTTTGGCAACTGCTACGGAACCGCCTACGATATTTACGTTATGCTCTTTTGCAAATGTACTTAATAATGATTTTGTTCGTTCTCCATTTCTATCAGCGATGTTGATTAATTCTTTAGATGGATAAAAACCTGTGTTCCATGTTTCTGGTAATACGATAATATCCGGGCTTTCAGAAAGAGATTGAACGAGTAACTCTTGAACACGATTGTAATTATATTCAACGTCATTGACATGGACGTCCATTTGAATAATAGTTAGGCGTTTTTTCATAGTACATCCTTTATTTGGTGAAATGGTATCGTTTATGTGAAATATATTATAATTAAAATATTAAAACATTATTGAGTAGATTACAATCACGGATAAACAATTCGCTAGTTTTTACTATTCTCCTTATAAATGATATAATATAAGTTATTAAATTGTGTCTATATAAAGGGGGACCTATGAAACGATTTTCATTGGTAGTGCTTTGCACAATTGTAATTGCTACAGTGTTAGCAGGATGTGGAATGCTTTCACAGCAAACGACAGAAACACAAACTAAAACGCCATCTGTGAAAGAGGTGACGATGGTACATCCATCGGGGATTCCAGTGCTCATGTATCACAAGATTGGCGATGATAAAGATAATGATGCGGTTATCCGAGAGGATTTATTCCGCCAGCAAATGAAATTCCTTAAGGATAATGGGTACCATCCGTTGACGATGGATCAGTTATACGACTATGTAGTCAATGGTGCTGCGGTACCTGAGAAACCTGTAGTACTAACCTTTGATGATGGTTATGCAGATACATACTCTATCGTGTATCCATTGATGAAAGAATATGGCTTTGCTGCTACTGTTTTCGTTAACCCAGGTGATGTAGGCACACGACTTACATGGGAACAATTAAAAGAAATGAAAGATAATGGTATAACTATTTCTAATCATGGGTTCCAACATGTTGAAATGGGCCAACTTTCAAAAGCGGCACAAATGGAAAATATTCAAAAAGCGCAACAAGCGTTAGCCGATAAGTTAGGCATTACAGATAATCCTTGGTTCTGTTATCCCTATGGGGACAAAAATAAGGATACTGATGCAGCCACAAAAGATAGTGGTATAAAGATGGCTATGGCTATGAAGTCCGGTTGGGCTCATACGGGGGATAATCCATACAATATTTTACGCGTTTGGGTTGGTAATGCTGTAGACATCAAGCATTTTGAAGAACGAATTAGCACTGAACATTACAGTGATTTATAAGGAGATATACATTGTTTAAAAAGAATTGGGTAAAGTTCATCATTATGGTGTTCTTATTTACCGCAGTCACATCACCATTCGTGGTATTGTTTGGACCATTTAATAATGTAAAACGTGCCGTAATTGGTGCTATCTTACAATCTCGTCATCCTCAATATATTACATGGCTATTCAGTAACGATGAATTGCAATCTATTTTGGGGACCGTAGGCGTTGTAAAGAGTCAAGATTTGTTTAAATTTAATGCTCGTGAAGATAAAGATCTTAAATTGGAAAAAATTGAGTCCTCCCGCTATGTAGGGTATGTACTTGAAATTCCAGACCCTCGCCGTATCCAAGTGGCGACAGCTGCAAACATCCAAGAAAAAGGGGATACTACAAGTAATATCGCTAAAATGAATGGTGCCGTAGCGGCTATCAATGGCGGTGGTTTCCACGATCCTAATGGTACTGGTACAGGCCGCTTGCCATATGGCTTTATCCTTCACGAAGGGGATTATATTATCGGTAAGGATGTAGGGCCTGATGAATCTGTTGATTTTGTAGGCTTCTCTAAATCTGGTAACCTCATTGCAGGCAACTATGATAAAACTGAATTAGCTGATATGAAAGCTATGGAAGGTATTACCTTTGGTCCACCTCTTATCGTAGATGGTAAGAAGATGATCACCGATGGCGATGGCGGTTGGGGCGTAGGCCCTCGTACGGCCATTGGTCAACGTAAGGACGGCACTGTATTGTTCGTTGTAATCGACGGTCGTCAACCGGGCTATTCCTTGGGTGCTACCTTGCGCGATGTACAAGATGTACTCTATGAAAAGGGCGCATACATTGCGGCTAACCTCGATGGTGGCTCTAGCTCTACATTGTATTTAAATGGCAAAGTTGTAAATAAACCAGCCGATTTGTTAGGGGAACGGATGATTCCTACGGCGTTTATCGTGAAATAGGAGGAACAATGAAACCTTTTACGCGTGTACTGAGCGCCTTTGCGGTAGGCATTCTACTGCAAGGAGGGGTGTATCTGTACCTTGATCAATATATGTTTGCACCAACTACGGAATTTAACGTCTCTGGTGCGTCTAAGGATGACACGAAAAACTTTCCTGATGTAAAAGAGGGGCGTAAATACGTGTCCTATGACCATCAGTTCATGGCTGTTGTTACAGATGAATCTCTTCGGATTTATAAGGCTGGTGAAAGCAAGCCAACAACGGTTAATTTGAAAGGTCGCTCTATTAGCTATTTTGATTGGATGCCAGATCGTAACTATGCAATTATGGGTCTGTATACGGACAATAAGGTTGTTATGGCTCGACTCAATGCGGATGATCCAGAACACGAAGTAGATACAGAACTTGAAGATGTACCAAAGGGTAGTCGCATTGTCGATGCGGCATATTCTGAAGCGACAAATGTGGTGTATATGAAGGTGAAAGTCCGTGAAGGTGCATATCGGATTTACAGAACTGATGCGAACTATGATACGCGTCGCGTATACATGCAAGCTACGGATATTGGTCGTATTGCTGTATTCTATGATGAAGATAATTTCTTCTACGATAATGCTAAAACTGGTGATATCTTCATGTTTAATGGTATCGAAGGTGGTTGGCGTGTTATTAACCCACCTGGACGATTCCGCTTGCTTGGCGTAGATACTAGCAAGACAATCTATATTGCTCGTGTCGATGAAGATAATAATGTATTAACTGTATATTCTGGTAAATTAGGAGTAGGATTTAAACCTATTTATAAATATAATAATCCGACAACATTGTCTGAAGTAACGATGAATGCAGTGAAAGAAATTATTGCTAATGGCAGTGATGACACGACTAAAGTAACAGAAGATAACGATAAATCATCTAAAGACTCTAGCTCTAAGAAAAAGAATTAATATAAAGCCTTTATAATCGCAGGTTATAAAGGCTTTATTTATAAATTTCTTTAGTGTCATACGTAATAATTCAAGTTGAACTCATGTATGTTTCGTTATATATCAATATATGTGTGTTGATACTAGTTGTTTTTTAGGAATAAGACGATACATAAGAAAGGCGGTTGTCGATGAATATATTGTTTGTACGGCTCAGTTATATTGGTGATATACTGCATGCCACAGCCGCTGCAAGGTGGATAAAACAGCAGTATCCGGATGCGAAATTGCATTGGATTGTTACACCTAGTATGGCTGAATTGTTAGAACATAATCCTTATGTAGATCATATAATTCCATGGGAACGGGATGTATATGAGGCTCATTCTAAGAAATTACACCTTCGCACCATGTGGAATATGTGGTGGGATTTACGAAAACGATTAAAGCCATACCACTTCGATATAGCTGTTGATGTACAAGGTAGGCTCATTACGGGACTTGTACTATTGGCATCCGGTGCGCCTATACGGTTAGGCTTAGGTGGCACTAAGGAATTGAATTGGTTGTTTACGAATTACAAATCGAATAATCGGTCAAAACATGTTATAGAGCAATATCTTGACGTAGCTAAATTACTGCCAAGGGCATTGAAAAAGGAAGTTGTTCTTGTCGAGACTGAGGATATGGACCTAATGGACCTTATTGTGACAGATGAGGAGCAGCAACAAGCTAAAGCTGAAGTTGAGACGGTATTTACAGAAAAAGATAGGCCATTGATTGGTTTAGTTCTTGGCTCATCATGGCAAACGAAATCTTGGCCTCATGAGAAGTGGCAACAACTAATTGATTCCTTGTCCTATAGAAGTAATTTTATATGCTTTGGGGGATCAAAAGAAGCACAAGAGTTTGAAGATTTGATGCAACATGTAGAAAAAGAGGACTTGCCAGTTTACAATAAATTAGGTAAGACTACATTGCGTGAAATGGCGGCTTTACTCAGCGAATGCGATGTAGTGGTGGCTTGTGATACGGGTGCACTACACATGGCAGTAGCTCTAAATCGTCCTGTAATCGCCCTATTTGGTCCTACAAACCCCGCAGAATGGGGACCTCTAACTGGAACTTATAAAGTGTTACAAAATCATGATATGGATTGCTTAGGATGCCGTAAACGAAAGTGTCCTAAAGGAAAAGCATACTGTATGTCTGGTATCGATCCCGTTATGGTGAAGGAATATATTATTGAATTATTAGGTGTAAAGAATTAGACTTAATTAAGCGTTAAATATATATAGTTAGTTAGAATACTCGTTATGTTGTGTCATCTAACTAGTAGAATAGGAGTATATAATGGCAAAATTCAAAATTCAAAAAGGCTTATCCGATGCAGAAATGATGAAGCAATGGGGTGGAGATGATAACTTTGAAGAAACTATGTTGCAGGCGGAACGCAATGCAGCGAAACCTATGATTCATCAAAGCCCTAAACAAAACCAAGACGCATTCTATCGTGAATTTTTAACTGAAAAGGTGGAAACGCTTATCGGTAAGATGTTGCTAGATATTAAAATGGAGTATTTTAAAGAAGGCGAAGGGGCATTCTCTATTCAAGTAAAACGAGATGGCAAGAATATTGTCCTTGAAACAGCTCCTAAAAAGGTAAAGTAAAAACAAGTATATTTGAAATAGAAAATGTATATTCATGAATTTTAGATTGTCTTCACCAGTTATCATAAAAAGTGATAACAAGGTTTGCAAATCAAGATAATTCGTTGTACTACATCAATAAATACTGATATGCTTTTGTACATAAATAAAAATTATAACGATATGATGATTGGTTTGCTTTTGAATTCTCATTAACATACTCATTTGGTAATGATTAAAAATGCAAGATAAAATCTAGCATAACAGGTTCTTTTGGTGACTTTTTTTACACTTTTATATCAAAGATGCATGCTTTTGGATGATAAATAAGCATAATATACTTGTTGACAAAGAATTTTAGAAGTAGTCTAATATAAGTATGTTCCAATAATTCCTAGTATATTTTACCCACGTAAGTGGGAACTATAGGAATTGTTGATAAATAGGTATGAGATAGTCATTGAGTGTATGTATAAAATTACATCACCTAACTATTTCGAATTGGAGGATTAACATGGCTAAAAAATTAAGAATCTGTGAAACCGTTCTTCGTGACGGTCATCAATCTATTTTGGCAACACGCATGCGTTACGAACAAATGGAACCAGTGCTTGGCCTTTTAGATGAAATCGGTTATGAAGCTCTTGAATGTTGGGGCGGCGCTACTTATGATAGCTGTCTTCGTTTCTTGAACGAAGATCCATGGGAACGTCTTCGCAAATTAAAAGCTAATGTAAAAAATACACCACTACAAATGTTGCTTCGTGGCCAAAACTTGTTGGGCTACAAACACTACTCTGATGATGTAGTAGAAGCATTCTGTAAAGCTGCTGTAAAAAATGGTATCGACCGTATCCGTATTTTCGACGCATTGAACGACCCTCGTAACATGGAAGCTGCTATTAAATATTCCAAAAAAGCAGGCGCACACGTTCAATCCGCTATGGTATACACTATTTCTCCAGTTCATACAACTGAAAGCTTCTTGAAAGTTGCTGAAACTTTGGTTGAAATGGGTACTGATTCCCTTTGTATTAAAGATATGTCCGGTTTGTTAGGACCTGCTGATGCATATGATTTGGTTTCCAAATTCAAAAAACGTTTTGGCGAATTGCCAATCGACTTGCACAGCCATTTCACTTGCGGTCTTGCAAGCACTACATACTGGGAAGCTGCTAAAGCTGGCGTAGATATCATCGATACTGCTATCTCCCCATTCGCTCATGCAACTAGCCAACCAGCTACTGAAACTATGATCGAAATGTTCAAAGGTACTGAATGGGATCTTGGTCTTGACCTTGATAAATACATTCCATTAGTTGATCATTTCCGTAAAGTAAAACAACAAATCGCTGAAGAATTCAACTTGAAACCAGCTAGCGATGTAAT
>JAIITD010000214.1 GCA_022737715.1 Veillonella sp. | reverse complement strand
AGTGCTACTATGAACCTTGATGAGGTATTGGCTGTTATGAAAGCTGCCGTAGCAGACGGTAAAAAGGTTGTTCGTTTGCATACCGGTGACCCTGCTATTTACGGTGCCATTCAAGAACAAATGGATGCCTTGGCTGGCATGGGTATCACCTATGAAGTGGTACCAGGCGTAAGTTCATTCCTTGCTACTGCAGCAGCATTGAAACAAGAGTATACATTGCCAAATGTATCTCAAACCGTTATTATTACGCGCATGGAAGGTCGTACACCAATGCCTCCAAAGGAAAAATTGCGCATGTTGGCAGCTCATGAAGCGACCATGTGTATCTTCCTTAGCGTTCAAATGTTAGATAAGGTAGTATCAGAACTCATCGAAGGCGGTTATGATAAAACAACACCTGTAGCTATCGTGGTAAAAGCTTCTTGGCCAGACCAACGCATTATCCGCGGTACATTGGAAACCATTGCGGATATCGTGGCTGAAGAAGGCGTATTGCGCCAAGCTATGATCGTTGTTAGTCATGTACTAGACAGCGAATACGAATTATCCAAGCTTTACGATAAGGGCTTTGCCCACATGTATCGCAGTGCTAAGGACTAGTGTGATGAAAGAAATAGAATCTGATGCGCCTATGACAGCAGTAAAGAAGAATAGGACCGCTATTCTTTCTGTATCTGAACGCGGTGCAAGGCTGGGGCAACGCATCAAGTCTTTGGTAGCGCCTCATGCAGATTGTTATGAAAAAGAAAACCGTCCCTCTGGTGGCGAGGCCATCTATTTTGATTCCCTCAAACATCATATAGGACAGATTTTCAAAGATTACGACCAAGTGCTTTGTATTATGGCTCTTGGTATCGTAGTGCGCATGATTGCACCCTATATTGAGCATAAGTCCAAGGATCCTGCTATCGTTGTAATGGATGAGGCAGGTCATCATGTGATCAGTTTATTATCCGGTCACCTTGGGGGCGCCAACGAATGGACGCAGTCCATTTCGCTGGCTATCGATGCGGACCCGGTTATTACAACTGCTACGGATGTTAATGGATTGCCAGCACCTGACGTGTTGGCGCGCCACGAGCATCTGTTGGTCGACGATTTTCACACATTGGTAGATGTGAATTCTGCTGTTGTGGCTGGTGAAAGGGTCAATTACTACATTGATGAAACCTTAGTTGATGCGAATCGGTTGCAAGCTGCCGCTGCATCACATATCGGAACGCATGGCACTGCTCAGTTGATGGATGTATTTTCATTGCCTGAAACAGATGGCATTCGTCGTGTAGTGATTACCGATAAGGTGATTCCTGAGTATACAGAGCAACTCATCTTGCGTCCTCGTACATATACGATGGGCATTGGTTGTCGTCGAGATACACCGAAGGAACTCATACTCGATGCCATTACACAGTCGCTACAGGCGCATAAGCTTTCACCCAAAAGCATCGTCACAGCCGCATCGGTTATTGTAAAACAAGATGAAGTCGGTCTATTAGAGGCCGTAAACGAATTAGGGTGGTCTATCCATTTCTATACACAGGAAGAAATAGCGCCCGTTATAGAAGAACAGGATTTGAAAGAATCCACATTTGTAAAAGGAACAATAGGAGTAGGAAACGTATGCGAGACAAC
>JAIITD010000024.1 GCA_022737715.1 Veillonella sp. | reverse complement strand
ACAATCTCCTCTATTTGACTTTTTTGTACTTTCTTAGCCACAGCGCTCTCCTTTATTACTTACTATTTAGACCATTCTCTAATTAGATTTTGTATTTCCTGACATTTATGTAATTCGCTAATAAATGTCGAATCTCCTGCACGTTTTAACTGATCGGCCAAAATTGAGTGCATTTTATATTGTTCCCGTAGGGAATGTAGCCGTATTTTACGGATAAGTACAGGTACAGCCTCATTTGCTTCAATCATCATAAGCCGTGAGAAAATTTCATATTCTTGAGGCGTCAATACGTCCTCCACAGATTCCGGCTGATATTGACCTGTTTGAGTAAATAAGGTGTATATCTTTTCTATTATACCCCGATATTGAATATTTTGAAAGTCCTCAAGCGGTAAATATTGTACAACCTCTTGTAAAGCCTTTGGATCTGTAATGACATGGGCCATCAATAACTCTTCATCACCACTGACAATCTTCTTAGGCTGTGTAGTCTTTTCATCGACTAATTCAATATTCCCCTTTTGGGTATAATTCCTAAAATAGCGGAATATAGTACTGTTATCTAACCATAATGGCAATGCTAGTGCCTTTAGCGCATCATCTCGTACAGTTTGACTATGAATATTCGCAATAAACGGGAATATATCTTGCATAACAGCCTGTTTACCTTCTGCGTCATTCGTATCGTGCTTGATGAGAGACTCACTTAATAAATAATCGAGTGGCTTAACGGCCTTTTCTACTAATTCCTTAAACGCTTTTCCGCCGTGATTTCGCACATAGTCATCTGGATCCTTGCCGTCAGGCATAGCCAAGACGCGAACCTTGAAATCCGTATTCTGTAGTAATTCAATAGCACGTGCAGCAGCCTGACGACCGGCACCATCCATATCGTAAGCCAGTATAATTTCATCGGCTTGGCGCATCAAGATATGACCATGATCCTTTGTATATGCCGTCCCAAGCGAAGCAACTACATTGGTTACCCCCTTATTATGGGCGGAAATAACATCCATATAGCCTTCTACTAAAATGGCTTGTTTTTCTTCGCGTATCGATTTATAAGCCTTATCAAAGGCAAATAAAATCTTACCCTTTTCAAAGATTTGGCATTCTGGCGAGTTCAAATACTTCGGCGTGCTATCATCCATAACACGGCCCCCAAAGCCGACTACACGACCTTTGCCATCCATAATAGGAAACATAACACGATTACGGAAGAAATCATAGGCCTGCCCTTTGTCATTCTTGCGGATTAAATTAAGCTCGAGCAAAATTGATTCTTCGATGCCCCGTTCTCTAAAGGCCTTATATAATCTATCCCAACCATCGGGAGCAAATCCCAGTTTAAACTTTTCTATGGTTTCATCTGTAAGGCCCCGTTTTTTTAGGTACTCTAATCCAACCTTACCAAGAGAGGTTTTTATCAAACAGTTATGAAAGAAATTCGCCGCCAAATCACAGGCCTCATATAATTTCTTTCGTCGTTCCTCTCTAGCCCGCACCTGTGGTGAAAGTTTAGCCTCTGGCAATGGTATATTAGCTCGATTGGCAAGCCGTTCCAAGGCCTCAACAAAGGTGATGCCTTCCAATTCCATCAAAAACTTAATGGCATTTCCCGATGCATGGCAGCCGAAACAATAATAGAACCCCTTGTCAGGAGCCACACTGAAGGATGGTGTCTTTTCATTATGAAATGGACAGCACCCCCAATAGTTCTTACCTTTTTTCTTTAAGGTAACGTGTTCTGATACAACGGATACGATATCATTAGCATCTTTAATTTGTTCAATTAATTCATTTTCAAAATATCGACTCACCAGAACACCTCCCTACATATTTTTATCGACTATACAACCATAGACGAAATATGTCTATAATTCTATATTCGATAAAACTTTCAAAAATCCTCTAATAAATAAGCGACAATTAAAAAGGATAGGCTGCAATACAATATTGCAGCCTACAATTTTAAGTATAATGCCTATTTAGCAAAATCAACAACGCGTGTTTCACGAATGACAACAACCTTGATTTGACCAGGATATTCTAATTCGGATTCAATGCGTTTTACAATATTCCGAACAAGTAATGTAGATTCAGCTTCATCAATCTTATCCGGTTTTACTACAACGCGAATTTCTCGACCGGCTTGAATAGCAAAGCACTTTTCAACGCCTTCAAAAGATTCAGCGATTTCTTCCAATTTAGATAATCGTTTTAAGTAATTTTCTAATGTTTCTCTACGAGCACCTGGACGGGCTGCAGAGATAGCATCTGCTGCTGCTACGAGAACAGCCTCTACTGTTTGGAATTCTTCATCACCATGATGTGCACCAATACAGTTGATTACAGCTGCGCTTTCACGATATTTACGAGCTACATCAACACCGATTTCCACATGGGAACCTTCGATTTCACGATCTAGCGCCTTACCAATATCATGAATTAAACCACCTCGTTTAGCCAATGTCACATCACAGCCAAGTTCTGCGGCCATAAGACCTGCTAAATGAGATACTTCGATAGAATGTTTTAACACATTTTGACCATAACTAGTACGGTATTTCAAACGCCCTAAAATCTTGATAATTTCAGGATGTAAGCCATGAACGTCAGCTTCAAATGTAGCTTGTTCACCGGCCTCTTTAATTGTTTGGTCCACCTCTTTACGAGCTTTTGCCACCATCTCCTCAATGCGAGCAGGATGAATTCGACCATCGACAATCAATTTTTCCAATGCAATACGCGCTACTTCGCGACGAATTGGATCAAAGCCTGATAGAATTACGGCTTCTGGTGTATCATCGATAATTAAATCGATACCAGTTAATGTTTCTAGAGCACGAATATTACGACCTTCACGACCAATAATACGTCCCTTCATTTCATCATTTGGTAATGCTACTACAGAAACAGTCGTTTCTGCAACATGGTCAGCTGCACATCGTTGAATAGCGCCGGAAATAATTTCCTTAGCCTTTTTCTCAGCTTCATCTTTAGCTTGCTGTTCCATTTCTTTTACCATGATAGCCGTTTCATGACGGATTTCTTGTTCTACATTTGTTAACAAGATATTCCGAGCTTCATCAAAGGTCATGCCAGAAATACGTTCTAATTCTGCCATTTGCTTTTCATACAAAGCATCAATTTTTTCTTTGCTTTGAACTAAGTCAGCTTCTTTACGATGTAAAGCTTCTTCTTTGTGCTCAATATTGTCTAATTTTTTATCCAAAGATTCTTCTTTTTGAAGAATACGGCGTTCCATACGTTGTAGTTCAGAACGACGCTCTTTATTTTCTCGTTCCACATCGGAACGGAGCTTATGAATTTCTTCTTTCGCCTCTAATAAAGCTTCTTTCTTTTTAGACTCGGCCATGCGCTCACCATTTGCGACAATGCGCTCAGCCTCTTGCTCAGCTTGATTCAGTTTTCCTTCAGCGATATTTTTTCGTAAAAAATAGCCTACACCTAGTCCAATTAGCACCATTACTACTGCAATTAGACTATACTCTAAAATCAGTCTCACCTCCTGTATCTTCACATACGGGCACTACGCCCCTTGTTTCCTGATTTTTTTAACATATTAAATTAATAGCCTATCATACATTATATGTTTACAAGGCTATTTTAATTTTATGCTTGAAAGCCCATTCTGTCAAGGTTGATAAGCCTCGCAAACCTTAGTAATAGTGCTCATAGAAAATCCCCTATTTCTTAGGAAATTCATTATTTTTATACGCGGAATATCATTTATGTATTCACCATATTTTTTATCTACAATTCGAAAAGCGGCTGCCATTTCATCATAATTCTCAATGTCACGAGGAACATCTAATCCTCTCTGTTTCATTTTTTGCTTTATGAGGAATGTACCGTATTTCTGCTCTCGCATCAAGTATGATACGACCTGTTTTGCCAATCTCTCATCATTAATGTAATCATAGTAAATCAATCGTTCTTCTACATAATCGATGAGCTCCGATGCAATCTGTTTTCGTTTCATCTTTTGACGTAATTCATAAGAGCTCAGAAAGCGCTGTGCAAGAAATCGATACGCTTGATCTAATGCGGCTTGCTTTTCCTCTTCTGTAAACATTTCATCTATCATAATAACCTCAATGAAAAAGGGCTACACTGTAGCCCTTTTTTATATGCTATATCGATTAATCTTCTTCTGGAGTAGCATCTTCGCCAACAACGTCAAATGTTTCTGGTTCAGCTGCTAATGTATCACGAATGATACGATCGATTTCTTCAGCTACTTGAGGGTTATCGAAGAGGTATTGTTTTGCCGCTTCTTTACCTTGTCCCATACGTTCCCCATTATAGGAATACCAAGCGCCAGATTTTTTAATAATTTCCATATTAGTACCGATATCGATGAGTGTACCTTCTCGGGAAATACCTTGACCATACATCAAATCAAATTCAGCAGTTTTAAATGGAGGTGCCACCTTATTCTTAACAACCTTAACCTTTGTACGGGCCCCTACATTTTCATTATTAGCCTTAATCAATTCACCCTTACGTACATCGAGGCGTACAGAGGAATAGAATTTCAAAGCACGACCACCAGTTGTTGTTTCTGGATTACCAAACATTACGCCTACCTTTTCACGCAATTGGTTGATAAAGATTACAACTGTTTTTGTCTTATTAATAGTACCTGTTAATTTACGTAATGCTTTACTCATCAAACGCGCATGAAGGCCTACGTGAGCATCGCCCATTTCCCCTTCAATTTCTGCTTTAGGTACCAATGCAGCAACAGAGTCAACTACAACGATATCTACAGCACCACTACGAACGAGAGCCTCTGTAATTTCTAAGGCTTGTTCACCATTGTCTGGTTGAGAGATTAACAAGTTATTAATATCCACGCCAAGATTACGTGCATAGATTGGGTCCATTGCATGTTCCGCATCAATAAATGCAGCAACGCCACCTTGTTTTTGCGCTTCTGCTACAGCATGAAGAGCAACAGTTGTTTTACCAGATGATTCTGGACCATAAATTTCAATCACACGACCACGAGGGAACCCGCCTACACCTACGGCAAGGTCAATAGCAAGAGAACCGGAGGAAATAACCTCAACATTCATACGGTCTGCCGCTTCACCTAGGCGCATGATAGCACCTTTACCAAAGTCTTTTTCTATTTGTTTTAATGCGTTATCCAACGCTGCTTGTCTACCATCAACAGCCATTATTTATCCCCTTTTTCTTGAATATACAAATTCATATAATATAGTGCTAATTCAGCCGCACTTTGGCGGATGTCTTCTCGATTACCAATAAGATTGGCCTTGTGAGCAACGGTTCCACGTGGCCCCGTTACACCAAACCACACGAGACCCACTGGTTTATCCGGCGTACCACCACCAGGACCAGCTATGCCCGTTGTAGATACCGCATATGTCGTATTGCATACGCGTTTTGCACCTTCGGCCATCGCTTTAGCAACTTGTTCGCTCACAGCACCATATGTATCGAGTAAATCTTGTGGCACACCTAATACCCGATGTTTTACATCATTGCTATAGGATATAATGCCACCCATATAGTAATCACTACTACCACTTACGTTTGTCAATAGTTTACCAACTAAACCAGATGTACAAGACTCTGCCGTAGCCATGGTAGCAGCTGATTCTTTTAACGTATTACCTAGCGTTTCCTCCATAGAAATGTCTAATTTACGACCAATCAACGATCCTAAGCGACGACGAATGATTTCATCCCACGGATCCAATAATCTATGTGCTTCATCGAGGGATGCAGCCTTTGCAGTGATGCGTAATTCAATGTAGCCTTTTTTTATTAACAAGGCTATAGTTGGATTTGATTGTTGCTTAATCAAATCCATCACGCGTTCTTCTAAATCGATTTCACGAATATTATAAACACCATATCGATAAGACGTTACAACACCTTGTGAGCCAAAACGCTTATGAAGGTAAGGCACTACACTTTGTGTAAACATCCCCTTCATCTCACCTGGAGGTCCTGGTAATAGTATATAGGTTACATCGCCATCTACGGTTACTACGCCTGGTGCGACGCCGACAGGATTGGCTAAAACACTAGAGCCATCAGGCAACATAGCCTCTCTACGACTTGCATCGGGCATTTCACGACCTACGCGTTTGAAAAACTGTCGCACTTCAGCCATAGCATCGTCATTATATACGACACTACGATTCAAGGATGACGCCAATACTTGACGTGTTATATCCCCCTGAGTTGGCCCTAACCCACCTGTACTAATCACAAGATCCGCACGTTGAGCTGCTTTTTTAAACACTTCAGCCATGCGGCCTGGATTGTCGCCAACCACAGATTGATACGCTATGGTATAACCTAATTTATTAAGTTCCTGAGCTAGCCAAGAGACATTAGTATTCACCGTATCCCCTAGCAGTAATTCAGAACCTGTAGAAATTAATTCTACAATCATTGTAAATACCTCCCATCACTTCAGATGTGTTAATAGTGGTATTACCTAATACACCAATTAATATTATTCTACGATAGTAGCTACTACATCGTAAGCAAAACCTTGCTCTACTTGTACCTGCACAATATCGCCAGGCTTAACCTTATCTCCACAGTCTTCGATATACATATTCCCATCTACATCAGGAGCTTGCGATTTCAAGCGACCTTTTGCAAGAACGGTATCGTTATCGCCTTCTTCTAATTCTTCAACCATAGCGTAATCAATAGTGCCTTCTAAATCTCGGTTGTTCTCTTCAGAAATAGCGGCTTGTATAGACATCAACGTATGGTAACGTTCTTCTTTAACCTCTTCTGGCACTTGATCTTCACGAGCACCGGCAATGGTTCCTTCCTCCTGAGAGTAAGTGAATACACCCATGTTATCAAACTTGATATCCTTCACAAATTCACAGAGCTCTTGGAACTGTTCGTCCGTTTCACCAGGGAAACCCACAATAATCGATGTACGTAATGTTACATGAGTCGGTGCATTGCGGATTTTCTTTAATAGTCTTTCAATATCCTCACGAGAATCACGACGATTCATTTGTTTAAGAATATCGTTGTTTACATGTTGTAATGGTATATCAACATATTTACAAAGCTTTGGTTCATTAACGATAAGATCAAGCAATTCATCGCTAAAGAATGTTGGATATAGATAGAGCATACGAATCCACTCAATACCATCAACCTTAGTTAATTCTTTTAACAGCTCTGTAAGTAATGGTTTACCATTATTTAAATCAATGCCATAGCTAGTCGTATCTTGCGCAATGAGAACGATTTCTTTAACCCCTGATGCAGCTAACCGTTCAACTTCAGCCTTAATGGATTCAATAGAACGGCTTCTAAATGCACCGCGCACCTTAGGAATGATACAGAAGGTACAACCATTGTTACAACCTTCTGCGATTTTTACATAAGCACTGTAGCGAGGCGTCGTTTGAATGCGTGGCATTCGTTCATCATAGATATTAGTAATATTTTCCATGATACAGCTACGATTGCCATGCTCAATGGCATCAACGGCCACCATAATTTGGTCCCATGCACCAGTACCAATAAGAGCATCAATTTCAGGGATTTCTGTAAACAACTCATCTTGGTATTGTTGACTCAAGCAACCTGCTACAATTAAGCCCTTACAACGACCAGTTTCTTTATATTGAGCAGCTTCAAGAATCGTATTAATAGATTCTTCTTTAGCTTTCTCTATAAATGTACATGTATTTATGATAATTAAGTCAGCCTCTTGTAAATTATCGGTAATGGTGTAACCATCATCCTTTAACAATCCAAGCATAACCTCTGTATCTACTAAATTTTTAGCACAACCTAGGCTAATATATCCCAATGATTTGGTCATTCTAAATCCTTTCTTATTTATAGAATGTAACTATATTGTATAAGTACTAAATAGGAATACTCATCTATTAATCTTTTCTAAAACGTACTTGACTAACCCAATGATTCAATAAAAGTTCTTTTCCTTCTAGTGTATAGCCACCATTAACAGGCCATAATACTACGGAACGCCCTAGTGCATCTACCGGTTCAGTCACTTCGGGATTGGCGAATATATAGGTAAAATTATTATCCATCATATACTTTGCAGTTTCACTAGATAATAACCAAGTAATAAACTCTATACTTTCATTTTTATGCTTTGAATCCTTTTGTACAGCTGCACCTGTTACATAAAATGATGTGCCGTCACTAGGATAAATCATTTTTACAGGATAAGAATGGCGAATGTACTGTTGTGCATCAGATAGATTACCAATGCCAATATCCGATTCACCAAGTGCGGTTAAACGTACAGGTGTGGAAAGAAACTTAGAATGTTGTATAACATGTGTTTTTAAAGCTAATAAATCAGCAAGAGCATCTGGCTCGCCTTTATATTCCACCAAATTGTACAAAAGATTAGCCGCATTTTGAGAAGCGCCGAAATCTGTCATCACCACACGCCAGTTCCCAGGCTTTTGCAATGTATCCCAAGTCGTAATGTGTTGACCTAATTTATTATAAAATGATTCATTTTGTACAAAAACAATAGGGTCATACCATAAACCAACCCAGTAACCATTTGAATCCTTTAGACGATCTAGAACTTCATCTATGCGTTCATTTACAATAGGAGCAAACTTATCTTTACTAGCACCGATGACAAGATTATCCTCAGATGTAATCACTACATCACCAGACGAATCTGCTAACTTAGAGGAAACACGTTGTTCCATTTGCTCCTCAGTGAGTGGCATAATATTAACTTTTACGTTTTTATCCTCTAAATACTTATCAGCTAATAGTGTTGTTAAGTTATTAGGTAAGTCAGTATAAACCGTAATTTCACCGCGTACAGGAGCTTTTGATTTTTCAATTTGCTCCTCCCGATAAAAGTATACGCCATATCCCATCATACCTAAGACAAAAAGCATTAATACAATAAATGCCATCCATCGTTTCATCGCGTAAATCTCCTTTTACGTTCTCCCTTAGTCTTATTGACCCGTGAAGGAGAACCACTTCTAGCATATCGAGATTGACCGCCTCTCGATTGACCTGATTTTTTACGTCCTTGATTTTGCATTTTACCTTGTCCAATTGGTCTAGGTGGAATTAAGCACTCAGGTCCAAAGCCAATTAAATCACGCCGATTAGCTTCTATTAGAGCCTCTTTTACTAAGTCGTAATTTTCAATGTTTTTATATTGCATCAAAGCCCGTTGCTTAGCCTTGTCACGACCTTTTTTAGCCACGTAAACAGGCTTACCATCAAGAGGATTAATCCCCGTATAATACATACACGTTGAAAGACTGCCCGGTGTAGGAATAAAATCTTGCACTTGTTCAGGATACATATGCTGATCTCGTAAAAATTCTGCTAATTCTATGGCATCCTCTAATGTACATCCTGGATGAGAACTCATAAAATAAGGAACTAAATATTGTTTTTTACCTAACTCGCGATTTGCCTCTTCAAACCATTTTTTAAAGGTCAAAAATTCTTCTTTACCAGCCTTGCCCATCATAGTAGTTACACGTTTGGATACATGTTCAGGTGCAACCTTTAGCTGACCGCTAACATGATGTTCACAAAGTTCCTTTACAAAGGCTTTATTATTATCTGCAAGCACATAATCGTAACGTAATCCAGATCGTACAAAGACCTTTTTTACGCCCTTTAGCTTGCGTAACTTCCGAAGCAATGCAATATAATCATCGTGATTCGTATTCAAATTTTCACAAGGTTCTGGCGCCGCACAGGTACGACCTTTACAAGCACCAAAAACAGCTTGTTTATCACAGGCTAAATGTCTAAAATTGGCCGTTGGCCCCCCTACATCGTGAATGTAGCCTTTGAAGTCATCCATACCAATCATCAATTTCGCTTCATCAATCAAGGACTGATGACTGCGATTTTGAATGATTCGGCCTTGATGGTTCGTAATGGCGCAGAACGAACAGCTACCAAAACAACCACGATGACTAACGAGACTGAACTGCACCTCGCTTAATGCAGGGACGCCCCCTTTATCATCATAAGAAGGATGCCATTTACGGGTGTATGGTAAATCATAAGCCGCATCCATTTGTTCCTGTGTTAATGGTAAGGCTGGTACATTTTGTACGACATAGCGATCACCATGTTTTTGTACAATAGGTCGTCCATAAAATGGATCTTGTTCATCATATTGAATGCGGAATGCATCGGCAAAGGCCATTTTATCAGCCTTGATTTCTTCAAAAGAAGGGCATTCAACGCACTCAATAGATGGAATCTCTTTTGACATATAACAAATGCCACGAATATTTGGCAATGATTCTTCAAATCGATTTTGATCAAGTGCTTCGGCTAACTCTATAATCTGCAATTCACCCATGCCATATATGAGTACATCAGCCTTTGAATCTACAAGAATAGACCGACGCACCGTATCCGACCAATAATCATAATGACCGAAACGGCGCAATGAAGCTTCAATACCACCAATGATGAGAGGCACATCACGATAAGCTTCTTTCATGCGGTTAGAGTATACCAAGGTAGCTCTATCTGGACGATGTCCTGCCTCACCTCCCGGTGAGTAATCATCTTCACGACGGATTTTTTTGGCCGCCGTAAACTTATTGAGCATGGAATCTAAGTTACCTGCAGTAACAAGCGATGCAAGGCGAGGCTTTCCTAACTTTTTAAAAGCATTAACATCATTCCAATCAGGTTGGGCAATAATACCAACTCGATAGCCTTTGGATTCAAGATAACGACCAATTACGGCAGGCGCAAAAGATGGATGATCTACATACGCATCGCCACTGATGAGCACAAAGTCGAGTTCTGCCCATCCGCGCGCTTCCATATCTGCGCGCTCTGTAACTAAAAATGTATCCATCAATATAACCTTCCTTTAACTGTAACGATGTATCTCAGAATAAAAACAACCATATTAAAAATACCACCATGAATACGGCAATAATAGCAAGCATAATGCGTTCTTGTTCAATGGATCGTTGTCGCTTTTTCTGTCTCGTTTCAAGAGACATACGACGTTTTGCCATCTGATGTTCAACATACTCACTTTGCACAGAATTAATGGTTTCCTGTTTCTTTTGACGCATAATAGGACGTATCGTAAATGTATCCACTTCACCTACTTGATTTTGATAAACCTTCACTAAGCGGTCTCCATCAAGGCCAAGGTAATTTCCATAATTGCGAATAAAACCTTTAGCATATACACGTCCTGGGATAACTGCATAGTTTCCATCTTCGATGGCTTCTAAATAGGTTGTTTTAATATGAAGTACTTGTTCAATATCTTTAAATGTGAGATTTCTACGTACTCGTTCTCGACGTAATTCTTCACCTAACTCAGCCACAGTATATCCCTTTCTATTCCTCAGAATCAGAGAAGTATCGAGCTTTCACCTGTTCTGGACTCATTAAAATTTCTCGTGCTTTACTGCCCATGTTAGGACCTACAATTTTAAGATCCTCCATGGTATCTACAAGACGTGCAGCACGCGTATAGCCGATACGGAATCTACGTTGCAACATAGATACTGATGCTTGACCAGATTCCATCACAAGATTGACAGCTCGTTCTAATAACTCATCACGATAAATATCTTGTTCATCATTATCTTGTGTTGCAGATTCCTTCTCTGCCTCAGCCGTTACTGTATCATCATATTCTGGTTCTCGTTGTTGTTTTACAAACTCTACTAAATGTTCCACTTCATCATCTGAGATGAAAGCACCTTGTACACGAATTGGTTTATTAGCGCCAATTGGAGAGAACAACATATCACCTTTGCCTAATAGTTTTTCAGCCCCCGCCATATCGAGGATTGTACGAGAGTCGATTTGAGAACCTACGGCAAAGGAAATACGGCTTGGCACGTTGGCTTTAATAGAACCAGTAATAACGTTAACAGATGGACGTTGTGTAGCTAGTACCATATGAATACCGGCAGCACGTGCCATCTGAGCCAATCGACTAATAGATTCTTCAATATCATCAGGCGCAGTCATCATCAAGTCCGCCAACTCATCAATAATCAATACAATGAGAGGCATTGCCGATTTAGGATGAGCCTCATTATAGCTTTTAATATCGCGCTTGCCAGATGCAGCAAACGCCTTGTAACGAGCTTCCATCTCACGAACGGCCCAACGCAATACAGCAGCTGCTTTTTTCATATCTGTTACAACTGGTGCCATCAAATGAGGAATACCATTATAAACAGACAATTCAACCATCTTAGGGTCGATCAGTAATAACTTAACCTCTTCTGGTTTACGACTAAAGAGAATACTGGAAATCAATGTATTTACACATACAGATTTACCAGATCCTGTCGTACCAGCCACCAATAAATGTGGCATCTTAGCCAAATCAGTAATCACAGGTTTGCCAGCGATATCCTTACCAAGGCCGACTGGAATACCACCACGCGCCTCTTTAAAGTCACTACAATCAAGTACATCACGCAAGTGAACGGCTTCTGTTTTCGTATTAGGTACCTCGATACCAATAGCAGATTTACCAGGAATTGGTGCCTCCATACGTATATGTTGAGCTGCTAGATTCAAGGCAATGTCATCTGTTAAGTTTACGATTCTACTTACCTTAACACCTTGGGCTGGTTCAATTTCATATCGTGTTACGGTTGGGCCTTGCGTAGCATTAACTACCTTAGCAGAAATGCCAAAGCTAGATAAAACATCTTCGAGGCGCATCGCATTATACGCGACCTCGTCATTATTATTTTGACCTACCTCCCCTTTCGCCAAAATATCAAGGCTTGGGAAATGATATGGTCTATCGTAAGTTCTATGAATCTGTCCATCTTTAGAAACAGCTACCTGTGCTGTATCCTCAGCAGTACTTGCCAAAGATGGTACAGATAACGGCATAGAACTCATGCCTGCACCAGCACTAACAGAACTAGCAGCTGCACCTGTACCAGGCACGGCACTAGCAATCGCCGCATGGTTTGTCTCAAGTGGTCCTATAGTTGTTGGTTGATAGGAGTACTCTTCTGTGTCTGATTTATCAGTGCTACGCACATCATCCTCAACACTGTTATCTGTATCAAATTCTTCAATATCGGCATGTTCCTCATCATGATCATGAAGCCATGCAGGCATTGATTTTGAATCATCACCGGTACTTTCAGTATGGATTTCACTATTATCAACATCATCGCCAGATTCTTCAGAGATTTGCGCTAATCGTTCTGCCGCTCTATTACGAGCCTCTAACTCAGCTAATTCTTTCCAAGAAGAAGGCGTATGTGTATCGATTGGCTCAACTTCATAGTCATCATTAGCAGCTACAACACCTCTATTTTCAAGAACCTCTACAGCATTCTGAGCTGCATCAGTATATCGCGTATCCTTTTCGCGGTCATAAGCCTTGCGCTGTGCTGCTTCTTTACGCTGTTCATTCCAATCTTCGATAACCTCTTTGGCCACCGCTACCTTTTCAACAGCCACTTCTTTTGCCTTATCAAGGCCTACTTGCGTTTTATCAGCAGCCTTACGCAATCCGTTACCTAAGGATAGGCGCGTAATAAGGAGACCACAGCAAAGCATAAGTACGGCGACAACAATAATGGAGCCAACTTCACCGAACATAGTTCGTATAAAGGAAGCCAAGAAACCGCCCACAACACCACCTTGATCTGCAAGCGCTGTAGTCGCCAATTCATCACCCACAGGTACACGACAAAGTGGAACCATGGTAATAGCTAATAAGTAAAAAACTGTTATGAGAAGACCACGACGTGTAATAGACATAAATTTACCTTGGTATAACAAACGCCATCCAAGCCATAGTACAGCAATGCATGGAATTATGCCCCCAAAGCCAAATCCATAGCGAAATATCCCCGTCAATATTTCGCCTACAATGCCTAAATCAAAGCCAAAAAAGCCCAGTAATGCCAGTATGGCAACACCTATGACAATAATGCCTTTCACTTCATTACGCAGTGAAAATCCTTCTTTTTTTGGTGCCGGTGTAGCTCGTTTTTTGCGAGGCTTCCGCCCTCGTGTAGAAGTTTTTTTCTCTTCTGCCATAATCGTATACAAACCCCTTACTTTTATATAAAAATCTATTTCAAATCATCATTATATTATACCATATATTGACTATTCTATTTATCTTTACGTCTATCGTTCCAATCTTTTAACAAATTATGTTCTACCCCACGATCGACGCCCTTATAATACTCAGCATTTACCAAAGGATCCGGCAAATATTGTTGCTTAACGTATCCATTCGGATAGTTATGAGCATATTTATAAGTTAGCCCATGTCCTAGTTTACTAGCCCCACTATAGTGGCTGTCACGTAAATGGTCCGGTACTTGCCCACAATCTTTATGACGCACATCAGAAATAGCCGCATCAATACCTAGATATGCAGAATTACTCTTAGGCGCTAATGCCACATAGCACGCTGCCTCCGATAAAATGATACGGGCCTCAGGAAATCCCACCATATGAGCCGCCTGTGCTGCTGCATTAGCCAATATCAAGGCCTGTGGATCTGCTAAACCTACATCCTCAGCTGCACAAATGACAATGCGGCGAGCAATGAAATTAGGGTCCTCACCAGCCTCTATCATACGCGCTAAATAATGGAGTGTAGCCTGCACATCTGATCCGCGCATACTTTTAATAAAGGCGGAAATCGTATTGTAGTGGCTATCCCCTTTTTTATCGTATGTATAAATGCGACGGCCTACGACCTTTTCTAGAATTTCCAAGGTGATTTCTTCGCCATCGTGCACCATGGCCGCAGCTTGCTCTAAAATATTGAGTGCCATACGACCATCACCATTGACGAAGATACCTATATCCTCAAGCAACTCATCCTTAACTTGTAAGTTACGAGTGCCTAACCCTACTTCGCTATCCGTAAGAGCCCGTTTTAAAATTTGGCTAATTGCCTTAGGCGTTAAAGCCTCTAATGTTATAAGGCGTAACCGCGATAATAATGGGCGATTGACTTCAAAAAATGGATTTTCTGTAGTGGCCCCAATAAGGATAATCGTACCATCTTCAACACAAGGCAAGAGCACATCTTGTTGGCTCTTATTGAAGCGATGTATTTCATCTAGGAACAAGATGGTTCGTTGTTGCAAAGAGCGAACGCGTTTGCGCGCATCTTCTATAATATTTCGCAATTCACCGATACCAGCATTTGTAGCATTTAAATTGACAAAATGACTATTGCTCATCTTAGCAATAATACCGGCTAATGTCGTTTTACCAGTCCCACAAGGTCCGTAAAACAACATGGATGGTATTGTATCCTTTTCCACCATGGCACGAAGGAATGTCCCCTTCCCTACCGCTTGTTCTTGACCATATAAATGATCAAGTTCTGTCGGTCTCATTCGCACCGGTAATGGTTCATATTTATTCGTAGGTAATGCATCAAATAAACTATCCATGCTACCTCCATTCATTTTTTACATGCAAAAAAGCCCCACCATGCCGTAATGTACCGCGTTTTGATCCTGCAAGAGCAGGTGGGTGTCCTCCTCATCCTTCAGTTGTCCCGTGAGGGCGTAACGTTCAGACGAGAGTTCCGGACTCCCGAAGAAAATGTGTTGGCTCAAAACTGCGATATCACACGCACATGGCAGGGATATCTTATACATAAATAGTAGCAGAAAGATTTATCATTTACAAGACTTGACTTTTAAAATTTTAGCAATTCTTGCGGTCCTTTTATAATACGTTTCCTTACGATTATACCAAGGATTGTTCTTCTTCCTCTACATCTGGTTTTATGTGTAATTCTTTTAATTGTTTAGGTTCTACTTCGGATGGCGCTTGGCTCATGATATCAGAAGCGGATTGTGTTTTAGGGAATGCGATAACGTCGCGGATAGATTGACGTTTAGCCATCAACATAACGAGACGATCAAGGCCAAATGCACAACCTGCATGAGGTGGCGCACCGTATTTAAATGCATCAAGCATGAAACCAAATTTAGATTTAGCTTCTTCTTCGGATAAACCGATTGCTTTAAATACTTTTTCTTGTACGTCAGATTGATAAATACGCAAGGAACCGCCGCCGATTTCAACGCCGTTCAATACCATATCGTAAGCGATTGCTTTTACGCTACCAGGATCAGATTGTAATTTATCAAGATCTTCGTGGCGAGGCATTGTGAACGGATGATGCATAGCAACATAGCGTTTTTCATCTTCATTGTATTCGAACATAGGGAAATCTGTTACCCATGTGAAAGCCAATTTATCTTCGTCAATCATGTTCATACGACGAGCCATTTCAAGGCGCAATTCACCAAGTGCACGAGCAACAGTTGCTGGTTTATCAGCAATCATCAATACGAGGTCGCCACCTTTAGCGCCCATTTTTTCACCGATATTGCGGATTGTGTCTTCACCTAAGAACTTCATAATTTGAGATTTAATGGAACCGTCTTCATTGAAGCAAGCCCAAGCCAAACCTTTAGCACCGTAACGATTTACGTATGCTACCAAATCATCGAGTTCACGACGAGGAATACCTGCATCACCAGGTACTACGATACCTTTTACGATACCACCATTGTCGATAACAGAACGGAATACTTTGAATTCAGTATCCTTTACGAGTTCAGTTACATCTGTGAAAGCCATGTCAAAGCGAAGATCTGGTTTATCCGAACCATATTTATCCATCGCTTCATCCCATGTAATACGAGGCATAGGCAATGGGATTTCTTTGCCCAATGTCTTTTTGAACACGTCTGCAACCATTTGTTCTAACAATGCGTAAATGTCTTCTTCGTCAACGAAGCTCATTTCCAAGTCCAGTTGTGTAAATTCTGGTTGACGGTCTGCACGCAAATCTTCATCGCGGAAACAACGTACAATTTGGAAATATTTTTCATAGCCTGCTACCATCAAAATTTGTTTGAAAATTTGTGGAGATTGAGGCAATGCATAGAATGTACCTGCATTCACACGAGAAGGTACTAAATAGTCACGAGCGCCTTCTGGTGTAGATTTTGTAAGCATTGGTGTTTCGATTTCAAGGAAATCGCGGCTATCGAAGAAATCACGCATAGCCTTTGTTACCTTGTGACGTAAAATCAAGTTGCGTTGCATTTCTGGACGGCGTAAGTCAAGGTAACGATATTT
>JAIITD010000023.1 GCA_022737715.1 Veillonella sp. | reverse complement strand
TAGGGATTATAATCCCTAAATACAGTTATCAATATAAATCCCAATACCTAAACAATTATCGAATCCAGCTGATTCATCCTAAATTCTTCCACCACGTCCATAAAGGCTTTATTATGTATTGGATTTTCAGTCATACCAAACAAATGGCTGGTGCAGTCGCAGTCGGAACAGCCAAATTTTGGCACGTCCCATTCGGCAATGGCGCGCACCGCATCAGCCAAAGCACATTCAACGCTCACGTCTACATCGGGGTCTGGCATGCTCGGCATGGATGGGTATGATTCATGGGTGAGGCTCCAGCTTTCAAGGGGTAGACCACTTGTCCGAATCGGCACGGCCGCTATCATTTCGCAGTGGCCGCGGAAGTAATCGAGGTGCCAATGCATTTTCTTGCGTTTTCTCTTATGGCGCTCAATGCGTTTCGTAAGATTTGCCTTGGCGGAGCCGACGTACATGTAATAACCTGCATTAAAATGCATCATACCCTTTGACCCGATTTCGAGGTCTAGTTCATGGTCAAGGTGCATCACCATGATGTACACGCCGCTGTCGTGCGCTTCGCTATCGAGAACATAGCTCGGATAGGTACAGGCGCGCGTCACGGTAGGCATGGTGAAAGTCTCATCCCACGCTACAGCAACGGCTTTCCAGTCGAGGTATGGGGCTACCTCTTTAAAGGTCATAGCAAATTCTAAATCCGTATGGTAATCTGGCAAGAACCATTTAGCTTGGTCCCATTGTACAAGGAATAATACGCCTGTATGGTAGCCTTCGTTTTGAAGTTCCCTTAGATGCAACAAATGCTTGCGGCCCCGTTCTGTAATAGCATCAGGGAACATAGCACCAGTCTTGGAGAACAAGGTGCAGGATTTAACCTCTAATAGGAATTCTTCACCTTCGTCATTAGTGAGGAGTAAATCAAAGCGCGATATCGCACCATGCAGTTTTACCGTATATTCACGACGTACAACGCGCCATTGTTCCCAGCCAGGAATGAGTTTATGTTCAATTAGATGCTGAGCCACATCATTACTATAATTCGTATCGAGCATGATAACGACGCCATCACGCTCAATGCCTACAACGCGGTACTTCGTCTTCGCATCAGGCTTATCATGAGGCACGATGTACATCGTGACACCGGTAAATAACAATTCCCACATACGACCTGGATTTGGTAAATGGGCAAGTACGCTTTCACCATTGAGATCCAAGGCCACCACAAAACGATTGGGACGGCCTGTATAAGTTGCTTTCAAAATTGTATCATATAGAACCTTCATCGTTCCTCCTACATCAAGATAATTCTAGGTTCATTATACAACAAAACGGGCCACTCCGAAGAGTGGCCCGCTGGGAGGCGTCATATGACAGGTTCCGAGGCTATCATACGACCAGGGATAAGATATTCATCGCATAACAGCGATAGTTGTATTTGGCATAATCGCCATATTTATACTAGGCGTCGCGGCCTTAGTTGTGCTAGGCACAGATGCGATAGATTCATCTATGCATTAGCAATATGTTGTTTATTGCAAATCTTTACTTTGCGTAGATACTTCACTGGCAGAGGTAAAGCTTGCCAATGGAGCGTCGCCAGAGCCTAAAATTACCTTGTTCGCTACTAGCGCATTAGCTGCCGTTTTAGCTTGTTCCAAAGTAAGGCCAGTGCGAGGTCCACTAATTGTGATCGATGCGCTTTTACCATCGACTGTAGCAAATTTAAGATATACCACACGTTTATCAGCCATGTTGGGCACTCCTTTCTAATTCATATACATAAGGACGGGAATGATCGCGATAGGTTCACAGGGTTTGGATTACTACGAACCTTCACGCAGCCATTATGTGCTAACTATTATGAGTGAAAGCACATTAATGACCAAGGGATACTTCGTTGACGCGTATTACGTCAGCAATGGTGTTCTCGTAGAGACCAGCCAATGCGGTGCCGACGATTTTAACCGCATCATCAGTAGCTTCTTCAGCGACGCGTGTGAAAGTGACGTCTTTGTACTTCGGTTTTTCTTCCGTACCGATATTAAAACGTAACACTAACTTTGTGCGTTTTAGTTCAGCCATCTGATCACCTCCTTTCACCTATATACATTCCAAAAGGAGGCTCGTGACAAGCAAATTCGTTTCAAAAAGAGGAATAATATTTTTACCCCTGAAAAAACGACCCCAAATCAATGTTTAGAGCCGTACTTTTGTATTTAGTTTCACGTGAAACAGTGCCAAAAATTTTTACTTTTTTGTAGCTTGGGACACATTATTTTATTGTAAAATGAATTATACTAGTATATGTAATTTGAAATGATGATAACAATCATTTCAAAAATATATTTCAATGGCTCGCTAGAACATGTATCATTTAAGACGTTTACCGTTAGGGCATACAAAATCTAGATGCGCTAATTGAGACTTTCACAGTGAAAATATATGATAGAATATAAGTAGTTCATTACAATTTAGAGGGGATTACAATGGCTCAAATTGCAGGAAATTTACAACGAATTAAAAACGGCCAACGCCGTTATGCTATTACACCGCGCATTCCAGCGGGTTTTATTCAACCAGATCAATTGCAAAAATACATTGATGTGGCGAACAAATTTGGCGCTGTTCTTAAATTGACAGGCAGCCAACGCATTATGATTACGAATTTGAAAGCTGAGGACGTAGACGCAGCATGGGATATGCTCGGCATGGAACCGGCGTACATGGTGTCCAACCGCGTGCGCAGCGTCAAGATTTGCCCTGGCACAACGTTCTGTAAACGGGCTAAACAAGACAGTGTTCATCTTGGCATGCAATTGGAACGCAAATATTTATCTCAAGAAATGCCTAGCAAGATGAAAATCGGCGTGTCCGGCTGTATTAATTCTTGTACTGAAAGCCGCATGAAGGACGTTGGAGTTATCGGTTCTGTTGAGGGCTGGAGCGTCTACGCTGGCGGCAGCGGCGGTGCACATCCACGTATCGGTGACCTCATTGCAGAGGTAACAACAGAAAAAGAAGCCCTTGCACTTGTGGACCGCATCATCGAATATTACAAAGCAAATGCACAAATCGAACGAATGGGTGAATTCATCGACCGCATCGGCTTGGATGCTTTCAAAGAAGCTGTACTAGGTGATCTTGAAGGAGCTCCTACAGAAGCAAAAGCAGCAGAACCTGTTGTTAACTTGCCAGGTCACGGCAATGATCCAGAAGTTGAGGCTCCACGCCTTGAACCAGGTCAACCAATTACACCGGATACAATCATCCGCGATATCGTAGATATCTATCCAAATACAGTACCTGTACTACAAAGCATCGGCATGGGTTGCCTCGGTTGCCCATCCTCTACAATGGAACCACTATGGCAAGCCGCTGAAATCCACGGCGTCAACGTGTACGATTTACTTAACAAACTAGAAACTGCCCGCAAAGGTGCATAATTAGAATAGATACATCTGCATACATACATGTTCAGATGAATATATACAAGGACCTATGTAAACACATAGGTCTCTTCCCCATTATTAGATATATTGTATAAAGGAGTTTCACATGTCCGCATTTTTAGGTCACATTCACTACTGGTTATACCGTAAAATCCAATTGCTCGTAGAGCGCGAAAATTTAATTCTAGAAAAAACAACAAAGGTCGTAGACGATCTCGCAGAAGAATTGCACGCCATCTCCGTAGATACCTATGGTGAACCAATCAATCCTAGCATTCCGTTGGAAAACATCATCGACCACAATAACATTCACGGCTGGCTTTCCAACCAAATCAACATAGCATCCGTACGCGAAGCGGCTTTCATCAAAGATATGCTCGATACAAATGCCGATGAAAACACTATTCACGTGGTAACAGCTATTCTTGATGCCTTCGCTGTACAAGGTCAAGCATGCGGCGTTGTAGCCCAAGATAGCCTTGAAGAACATACGGCACCTGCCATCTACAATGCCCTTCAAAACTTCTATGTTAACGGCATGCCTTGCGACGGCGGCGACCAAATCGTTGAGGACAGCGCGGACCGTTTCACATGGGTTGGCGACCACCGCTTACAAGCCGGTTACTGGCGTACTGCTGGCGTAGACCCTAAATTCATGATGCTCGCATACCAAACATGGTTCGAAGCCTTTGTGAAAGCTATCGATCCTACATTCGAACTCATCACCACAGAAGAAAACGGCACACGCTTGTACACAATCGCTAAAAAATAATATATACCATATCGTTCGTTTATACGGTTGTAAAACAAACGATAAATGGACGAAAACGTGCGAAAAACGAACGAAAACGCGAGTGTAAAATTTTACGCTCGCGTTTTTTTATTTCTAAGTATCCAATATATGTGTCTAAAAAATTAGAACAGGCGTGTTCTATTTCCAAGAACCTAGTATATGTGTCTCAAAAAAATAGAACAGGCGTGTTCTATTTCTAAGTACCTATAATATATGTACCTAAAAAAATTAGAACAGGCGTGTTCTATTTCTAGGGGCCTAGTATATATGTCTCAAAAATAGAACAGGCGTGTACTAATTCCAGGGACCTAGTATATGCGTCTCAAAAAATAGAACAGGCGTGTTCTATTTCCAGAAACCTAGTATATGTGTCTCAAAAAAATAGAACAGGCGTGTTCTATTTCTAGGAACCTAGTATATGCGTCTCAAAAAATAGAATAGGCCTATACTAATTTAAAATTCCTTATAAAAGTGTAGCTATAGGCACAGCATTGATAAGAAATATCATTTATAATATAGTCATAAGATGATTCATTAATAATAATACTTTCATACATAGGAGGTGCAGCATTATGGCAGGCACAGTAAAAAAAGAGTTAGGTTTATTATTCCAAGGTCCTAATTATGTGATCGTAAAAAAAGGCGGTAAAGCAGGCGAAAAGGTAGAAAAACATAATCATCCTGAAGCCAATGTTATCTTTACTGTTGTAAAGGGCACAGTTCAAGTATTCCTTAACGAAACAGAGGAACATGTACTTGTACCAGGTGAAGTTCTTGAATTTAACGGTGATAACTACATTCAAGCAACGCTTGTTGAAGACAGCGAATTCATCGTAAATCTCGTTCATAAACCTGAATAAAATAAGATTATATAGATAACCTCCTCCTCTCATTAGACTCTATATAAAAAAGCACCTATACGTGGCAATAGTTACGATCTAACGTAAACTACCACATAATAGGTGCTTTTTTTTACATTCTAGGTCTCAATAACTTAATTTTATAACTATATTTCTATAGAATATAGTATTAACACTTGCAGTTGCTTTCATAAGAGAATATACTAACTATATAAGAGAGAAAGAAGGATTTATATGACACGCGAAGACTTAGAAGCATATATTCACAATCAATTTGAGGATACTACAACCAATACACCTTGGACGCAGTTTCCCCATTATAAGGTCTTTCGCCATCAAGGCAATCATAAATGGTTCGCCCTAGTCATGAATATCACCACCGATAAATTAGGTTGGTCAAGCATTAGGCCTATCGATGTTTTGAACATCAAATGCGAACCCACCATGATTGGTGCCTTTCGTAAGGAACCGGGCATATACGCCGCTTATCATATGAACAAGGCCAATTGGCTAACCGTTTCTTTGGATGGTTCTGTGCCTACTGAAAGAATAAAAATGCTCCTCGACATGAGCTATCAATTGACTAAATAAAATACTAAATTCTTTATCTGCCCATTTAGCACATAAAATAAAACGAGCCTAGATTCAGTCTAAGCTCGTTTTTTTGCTTTCACGTATTATATTGTTTAATATTTATGAAATAACTTTCACCTATACTCGTAACATCATAGATGCACTTATTAAAAGTACAGTATATACAATAGCAATGATAATAATATGCATTGATGTAGTCTTTAACATCTGACGGTAGAGTCCAAGGGAGCAAAGCATATAATATATAGCTAATACAAATGCAATCAAACCCAAAATAGATTGAACTCCGAACGCAATCATACCAGCTCCAGCAAGGCTCAATATAACAACAAGTACCGCACCGAGTAAGGATAAGACGGTTATAGGTAAATCAAAGGCCATCGCATACGAAACGGCCATAAACGTTTTCTTAAACGTGAGATTACGATTACTAGTGGCTTTCACATAAAAATGGACCAATATAAACCAAAGCCCTTTTAAGAAAACCCAGGCAAAAACAAAGCCTAAAATCGATACAATCGTATCTAGCATAGTTACAGGCGTGATAAAAAATATGATAACATTTTCCACCACCGACAAACCAAGCATAATGCCAAACAAACGCAACATAAAAACTAGCGCTTGATCAAACGTACCATGCTCCATAATATACGGAATCCCCTTAGACCGCGGATACCGCATCAAACTCCAACAAACCTGCATAATAGACATAATAAAACCCTCCTTGTCCCTTTTCTATACAGTCTAAAAAAAATAATATCTTATTGTATGATTTAGAGATAAAAAAGACACCCTCCTAAAAACGACTTTGTCTTTCTCCCTACAGTCTAAAAAATTAACATCTATCTCTGATAGAGATAAACAGCCCCCTCTAGAAAAACGACTTTGCCCTTCTCCCATAGTCTAAAAAAAATAATATCTTATGTATGATTTGAGATAAAAAAGACACCCTCCTAAAAACGACTTTGGCCCTGTTCCGCAGGAACAGACCCGGCCGGTGGAGTTTTTAGGAGGGTATCTTTTTACCTATCGCCAAAGCGAAATTAAGATATTATTTTTTTAGACGTTTAATTACTTCATCTGTAATATTTTCAACGTTACTGTTTGCATCAGCTGCGCGGATTGTGTATGGATCGTCTAGTACAACGTCCATTTTCTTTTCAACGCGAACGGATTCGATAGCGTTGTGAATGTTTTGCATCATTGGTTGTGCAATTTTATTCACTTCGTCGTTTTCTTTTTGTAACAATGGAGCTACGGATTTATTGAATTCTGCTTCTGCTTGAGCTTGATCTTTAATTTTGTCAATTTCTTGCATTTTCTTTTCAATTTGTGGGCGGTATTGTGCATCTACTTGTTGCATTTTCATATCGAGTGCACCGTAACCAGGATAGCTATTTACAACTTGACTCATTTGCACTAAACCAATGTTAGCAGCGCTTGCCACAGCAGTGGTAGCGGAGATAGCACCAACGATAGCCAATGTTGTCAATTTTTTAGTTAATTTCATTTGAGATCCTCCTGAACAGTAAAGTTTCATTACACAAACATGTAATGCACTATTTTTACTATATCAAATCTAACTTGCTTTCACAAGTAAAAACCCTCAAAAATCATAGATGAGATATAGCATCTAATAATTAAATTGTATACTATTAAATAATAATAAGGGCCCATGAATTCATCATGAACCCTTATTAAAAATTTACTATCTATTATTGTTCGTCATTAAGATAGATGTATTTATCGGATTTCAATTTGGACACGAGGTCAGGCACCAAGCCGATAAGGCGATCAAAGCTGTTGCTGTAAGGATTGCCTTTAATGTTGAATAACTCGATGCGTTCGCCCTTGATAACGAGCACAGCGCTTGGTTCCATGCGAGCGCCGCCGCCACCGCCGCCACATTCATGGTTCTTGCCAGATGTATTGTGGTTTGTGCCAGTGCCGAAACCAAATGTTACGTCCACAAATGGAACCAATGTAGTATCGCCGATTTGCACCGCTTCCCCTACAACCGTTTCCACCTTAATCATATTTTTGAACTTTTCAAAAAGGACTTCTAAATTTTCTTTTACGTTACTGTTCTCCATCGTAGTACCTCCACTGATGTCAACTATGCGTTAGCGGCTTGTTCCGCTTTCAATCGTTCTAATTCTTTCTTTTCTTTGCGCTTAACCCAAACGACCTTAACCGTTTCAGCTATGAGTGCCCGCATTGGTTGTGAAAGCACGAATCGCGTGCCGTGCCATGCCAACGCGCCTAGAATAATGCGCCCTTTAATATGGCCGCTGCCTTCTAAATGCCAATGTAAATAATCAATCTCAATGTTATCAGCCTGTTCAGGCCAGATACTGTACAACATCGAAGCAAGCATGCCACCCTTAAAAGGATCACCGATACCGATACGCCCTTCTACGGCGATATCCCGTGGTTTTGAATGGTCATAACACCGCTTAGAAACAAGCAATAATTGACGCCACAATTCAGTATTCGTCACATGTTTCATAAACCAGAAGGTTGGAATTTTCGACTTAAAACTGGCCACCGGATCATTAGGATCTGGTTTTTGAAAGCGCGATTTTACGCTATCTTTCAAGCCGTCTATTTTCGTAAATACCTTCTCTTTTACGGTGCCATCACTATTGAAAGTGACCTTTTCCACCACTTCATCATCAGGTTTCATCGTCGGGTTATCGCGGATTGAATCATATTGTGCAGCCCGCGCTTCAGCGCCTTTATTGTCATCCTTAGATGCATCCACACGCTCAACGCGAACTTGTTTACCTGATTCATCAGAAGATTGCCCTGCACTGCGCGTAGCATCTAGGCTTTCACCAGAAGCACCAGCAGTCGTCGGCTCAGTCGGTTCAGTACCGCCCTGACCACCGCCTTGCATGGCTTTCATCATCGCTTCCGCTTGCGCAGCCATCGGATCATTTTCAAATTCGTCAACAGCCTTCTGATATTCATCATCAACCCGTTGTTGAATCCATTCGTCGTATTCTTTCACAGGGCCTATTTTCTGCATACCTAATAAATAAAGTTCTTTAAAAAATGGTTTGCCCTGAAAATATGCGAGATGCAGCGACAACACGCGCCACAGCCATTTGACCGACAATTCTACGCGGTACGGCATCCTGCCGTTCCATTCGATGCTATATGTGATTGGCGTTAGTAGGATAATCATGATCAGCGCTACGATGAGAAGCACTACGACGAGTGCCACAATAGCGACTATACTCAACCACATCACCTCCTTAGGTTATGGGATTTGTGAAAGTATGCTCTAATTTTCGATGCCCTTGCGAGCCATTACACCTTGCATGTAATAATGCTTAACTTCCTTCATTTCCGTCACAAGATCGGCTGCGTCAAGAAGTTCTTGCGGTGCCCCACGCCCCGTAAACACAAGTTCTGTTTCCGGATTACGAGCCTCCAATAGAGCCTCCGTCTTTTTCCAATCAATGAGTTCAAAGAACAAAGCCATGTTATATTCATCGAGAACCACCAAATCATAATCGCCGCTAGAAACAGCCTCTAACGCGCGTTCATAGCCCTTTTCAATAAGTGCTACATAATCCTTAGGCGGATTCCCCGATTCAAATACAACTACCTCATCACCCCATTTGGCGAGCTCATCCTTGCTCTTCATGCCTTCCTTGATGATAAAAAACGGTTTACCTACAGTTTCTAATGTAATATTTTTGAGGGTCGGTAAAATATTATGTTCACTATACACTTTAGACTTCATAAACTGTAAAAATAGAACCTTTTTGCCAGCGCCTATAGCACGTATAGCGAGGCCGATAGCAGCCGTCGTTTTACCCTTGCCTTCGCCGGTATAAACTTGTACATAGGCCTTCATAGATATACCTCCGTTCATATACCTTAATTGTACAATATTTATAGATGAAAAGGAATAGATATCACATGAAAGCCAATCCTAATTATGCATAAGATAATAATATCTATTAAAATGATTGAGATGCCCATTATATTATCTACTCATTGGTGCCGAACAAGGTAGTGATGGGGCCCTAAATCCTCCACCGGCCGGGTCTGACTACGGCCTTCGGCCTTCGCAGGGCCAAAGTCGGATTTAGAACCCCATCACCACCTTACTATCTAACACTTCAATCACGTATGCTTATAAAACAACAGGCACCAATACAACAACCAATAGATATTATTATCAGCAAAAAAAGGATTATGCCACATGTGATATCTATACCACCAACATATAAAATGTAGCAATTATAGTATATAAACCTCCTGCCAACCCAGCCGTTTAGGAGGAGATGTGATGAATACTTGTTACATAACTTCGGCGTATCCATATAAAGGATCTTTTAAATTAGTACAGGCCTGTTCTATTTTTTCAGATACATATACTAGTTCCCTGGAATTACTACACGCCTGTTCTATTTCTAGGATACATATATTAGGTACTCAGAATTAGAACACACCTGTTCTATTTTTTTTAGACACATATACTAGGCCCCTAGAATTAGTACACGCCTGTTCTATTTTTTAGGACACATATATTAGGTACTCAAAATTAGAACACGCCTGTTCTATTTTTTGAGACACATATACTAGGTCCCTAGAATTAGTACACGTCTGTTCTATTTTTTAGGACACATATATTAGGTACTCAGAATTAGAACACACCTGTTCTATTTTTTGAGACACATATACTAGGTCCCTAGAATTAGTACAGGCCTGTTCTATTTTTTAGGACACATATACTAGGTCTCTGGAATTAGTACACGCCTGTTCTATTTTTTTTAGACATATATACTAGGTTCCTGGAAATAATTTCGGACTCCGCATAAGCGCAGTAATTTCCCTCATCCTGCCATTTTAGTAATTAAAATATAGCGTAAAAAGGGATACCCCCTGTTCGAAAACGACTTCGGGCTCCGCGTAAGCGCAGTAGCGTGTCGGCTTTCGAACAGGGGGTATCCCGTCTTATAGCGTATTTAATTACTAATTGGCAAAAATACCATTGGATCAACCGCGGACCCATTAATCCGCACTTCGTAGTGTACGTGTGCGCCTGTACTTTTACCAGTACTGCCCATAACGGCAATAACTTGGCCTTGTTTAACGGTCATGCCCGGTGTAACGAGAACGGCGCTATTGTGGCCATAGCGGGTCACAAATCCGTTGCCATGGTCAATTTCTACGAGGTTACCATAACCGCCTTCGGTGTAGCCCGCAAATGTTACGGTACCCGCTGCAGTAGCAACGATAGGTGTGCCGTAATCATCGGCAATATCGACACCTTCGTGGAATGCGCTAGCAGCGCCGGTCACAGGATCGACACGGCTGCCATAAGGGGATGTAATAACGCCCTTACTTGGCCAGATGCTTGGTGTTGTACTATTCGTATATCCACCAGAACCTGTGGTGTAGTTCAATTGTTGCAATGCAGCAATGTCTTGAGCCCCACCATCACGCAAGATGTTGCGCATCGTGTAGAAGCTAACCAATAATTTTTGTGCATCCTTATCTAATTTAGATAGTCTTGCTGAAAGTTGCGCCGCACTTAGCGTGGGACTAGTCTCATCGCTAGCGGCTTCCTGCTTTGGGTCAGAACCATCGCTACCACCTTGAGATGGCGTGCCAGACTCAGCACCCTTCAACATTTGTTTGTTTTCTTCACTAATTTGATTCAAGTTTTGGATTTTCTTATCCAACACTTCTGTTTTTTGTTGTAACAGTTTTAATTGTTCTGTTTGCAATTGTGTTTGCTGACGCAATTGAACGATTTCTGCTTGTCGTGCAATGCCCCAAATGGATAAAACAAGTGCTGCTACAAATAAGACAGTAGCTACTACAGCTACGATCTTCGCTTGTTTATGACTCAATGTAATGGTGCAATTTTCACCATTCTGAGACACTACAGAACTCAAAATACTTGGTACTTTCAAAATGCCTTCCTTACTTTTAATCATTCCTCAATTCATCATGCATGTGCATTCTATGCGAACACAACAAAGCGATTTGCCTATTGAGAATGGATAACGCTCGCTAACGCTTCCTCATTCGTACGTTCCCCAAGCGCTTCGTTTAAACTTTCCAATTCCTCTTGTGAAAGATTAACGAGACTTTTACCTTTCACAATCGGTTTACTGAAAATACGAGAGTCATTTCGGCCATAAATACTGGAAATGCAAACCCCATTATTATTGCCATCAAGCAATGTAAGGGCAAAGGACAAATCGTTGCCGATGTTATCAAATGCATTATACTTCTTAAAGCCGATCTTTTGCAATGTATTGCCTTGAATATTGCGAATTTGAGTTTGTTCCTCGATCATATCCTGCAATCCCTTTGCGGCCTCGCGAATTTCAGTGATTTCTACTGAAAGTTTACGTTCTAGGCTAGCCCCATTTTCACCTTGCATGAAGAAATTGAACTTCTTCGTTAAGCTCCCCAATCTAATGTGAAGGATGATGCAATATACCAATAAAATAACGGCTAATGCGCATCCTAATACACCGATATAGGGTTGTATAGATTCTAACATTCAAAACCCTTTCTATCTAATTCGTCCATAAACGGACTAATAGCACGTTCTAGTATACCATGTAATGACGCAATAAGTACACCATAATTCACAATAGGCGTACCTTGCACAACGGCACAATCGATACGACGTAACACCTCACGTCGCGTCAACATACACGCTCCGCAATGGATGATGAGGTCATAATCGCTCACATCCTTAGGGAACGCGCCACCGCTAGTAAATTCAAGCTGTAAATCCGCATGCCCCTTCTTTTTGAGCCACATCGGAATTTTAACAGTTCCAATATCATCGCATTGGCGACGATGTGTGCACCCTTCACTGATGAGCACGCGAGCACCTGGTTTCAAGTTGTTAAGGGCTTTCACCCCCGTCACTAAATCCTGTAACTTGCCCTTGAACCGCGCCATCAATATAGAGAATGATGTTAACGGTATGTCAGCAGGCGTCAACTCATTTACCGCCTCAAAGGCTTGCGAGTCGGTGATGACGAGTTTTGGTTTTTGTGAAAGCTTGCTGAGCATGGTCGGTAGTTCTTCTGTTTGGCATACCAAGGCAAGCCCTTTATGGTCCAAAATTTCGCGAATTGTCTGTACTTGAGGCAAAATCAACCGCCCCTTTGGCGCCGCCGAGTCAATAGGACATACCAAGATAATAGTATCCCCAGGTTCAACTAACCCCTGCAACAAAGATTGCTCGCCTTCTACATCAAGCGGCGTAAGACCGCCTAGCAAATCAAGCAATGTAAGGCGCTCACGATTCGATGTAAAGTCCGTAGAGCCTACAACAGTAGCAATGGCCGCCAATTCAGGGTATGTATCAACATAACTTTGATGTGTACTATTACTTTCATTAGCGAGATTTTGATTGTTATTAATACTTTCACCATGATAGCCATTAATTTCATTGATAAATAATGCAATAGGTACATTATTTTGTTTCAATTTATTAAGCCACATCATGTCATCGGCCGTTGGCGCTTCGTCATCGCGCAATACATAGACAGCGAGATTGATTTTTTTGATAATTTCTTCAGATTTTTCAATGCGAAGAGCGCCCAGTTCGGATGTATCGTCAATACCCGCCGTATCGGTAATGACCACCGGTCCTAGGGGCAATATTTCCATAGATTTGCTAACAGGATCGGTCGTAGTGCCTGCCACCTCGGACACGAGGGATACAGGTTGATCCGTTAGCATATTAATTAAGGTCGACTTACCAGCATTACAACGGCCAAAAAAGCCGATGTGAACGCGGTTAGCCTTTGGTGTTTGTTCCATTATACGCGAAACTCCATTGTTTCTTCATCATCTGTGCTCTCTTGAGCATCCATATATGCAATAAGGCGTTCTAATTCTGTTTCAGAGCTAAAGGCAATCTCAATCTTACCTTGTACTTTTTTGCCAGCTCGGAATTTGATAGATACTGGAGACCCTAAGCTCAATTTTAAACGATCAACTAATGCGCGAACCTCAGCTGTATTATGAGGCTCTGCAGCTTCTTTAGACTTTGTCTTTTTAGACATCATCGCTTTTACGAGCTGCTCTGCTTGACGGGCGCTTAATTCGCCCTCTTTAATGCGCTCTGCAGCCTCAACTTGTTGCGCTGCACTACGCAAAGCCAACAAAGGGCGTGCTTGACCAACGGTCAAATCACCTTCAATTAAGTCCTTTTGCACAGATGCTGCTAATTTTAAAAGGCGCATCATATTGGCAATATAAGAACGGCTACGGCCAAGGCGTGCAGAGATCATCTCTTGAGTTTGTTTATATGTATTCATCAACCCTTGATAGGCCAAAGCTTCTTCGATTGGATCCAAACCTTCACGTTGGAGATTTTCCACCAAAGCGACTTCTGTCATTTCCTCTGTATTATAGTTTTTTACAACTACAGGAACTGTTTCTAAGCCTACCATCAAAGCAGCGCGATAACGGCGCTCACCAGCTACGATTTGGTATTTATCCTTTTGTTTGCGCACAACGATTGGTTGGAAAATGCCTAAATTTTTAATAGATTCAGCCAAGGTAGCTAAACTTTGTTCATCAAAATTCTTACGTGGTTGATCCTCATTAGGAATTACATCTCCTATAGGCAATTCGTGAATTTCACGTTCAGGTAAAGCCGTTTCTATGGACTGCTCTCCCATCATCGCTGCTAATGTTTTTCGTTCCTTTTTCTGTTTCATCGCCATAATAATTCCCCAATCTATTAGTACTTTCACACCGCATATATAAAATGCAGCACAAACCAATATACAGTTTGTGCTTACATTACATAATTATAATATTGTTATAGGTAATACCATTATATTTAGTATGTATACTACCTTATTTTGCCTTCTTTGAATCTCGAATAACCTCTTTAGCTAATTTAGTGTAAACAGCCGCACCCTTTGATTTCGGATCATACACAATAATCGGTTCCCCATAACTTGGTGCTTCACTGAGGCGAACATTTCGAGGAATAATTGTTTTATACACCTTAGTGCCAAAGAACGATTTTACCTCATCTGCCACTTGGACAGACAAATTAGTACGTCCATCAAACATGGTGAGCAACACACCTTCAATTACAAGGTCTTTATTAGAAGTTTGTTGCACAATTGTAATCGTCTTAACGAGTTGGCTAACACCTTCCAAGGCATAGAATTCAGTTTGAATTGGAATCAAAACACTGTCAGCCGCTGTGAAAGCATTCAATGTTAGCAAGCCAAGAGATGGCGGGCAATCAATAATGATAAAATCATACTCATCGCGGACAGAAGCGATGGATTTTTTCAAAATTGTTTCACGTGAAACAATCCCTACTAATTCTACCTCAGCACCAGCCAATTGAATCGTTGCAGGCGCTACAAAAAGCTTTTTAAGCATTGTAGGTTGAATCACATTAGTAATGTCTTCTCCGTCTATCAACACATCGTGAATACATAATTCTAAATCATCTTTTTCAATGCCTAATCCAGAACTAGCATTACCCTGCGGATCCAAGTCTATTAACAACACCTTTTTGCCTGCATCAGCTAAACAAGCACTGAGATTAACAGATGTTGTAGTCTTGCCTACACCGCCTTTTTGATTAGTAATAGCTATTACTTTGCCCACAAAATTCACCTCGACTTTACGTTCAAAAATATTTTATTTCATTATAACATAGGGCACGCAAAAGAAATAGAACTTTATAGGTGTTAACATCGTTTTTCAAACAAAATCTAAAAATATATTGGAATGTTTCACGTGAAACAATCATAAAAACATATGTTCTCATTAGTATATATCAACTCATTATGTTAGTTAATTGCAAATTATATTTGAATTAACTAACACCACTAGGCACAAAACAAACACATATAGCTTTTTTCTATGGACGCACCTCAATAAATTATATGAAGCTATAGCCTTTACAGTATTTATAGATATATTTATACTTATAAAAGACAGTATTTTAATAGGATTAACATTCTATCTATAAATCTTATAATTAATGTATTAATCAAAGGAGGCGTTTCTCATGCCCATTTATAACGGAATGCTTCCCGTCATCAACAAAGATGAAGTAAAGCGATACGCAGGACTTCGTCATGCCGAAGATTTTCCAGAAAAATTCGTCGACGAAGCTTGTAAAGAAATTCAATTATTAGCGACACCAAAGGGTGTCTATCAAGAATATGATTACGATGCGGAAAACAAAGTTATCCTAAGTAATCCGCCGCTCAAAATTGAAGGCTCTATTATTGAAAAGCACCTTGAAAAATCTACAAAGGTGTATGTACTAGGTGTAACAGTCGGCGAAGACGTCGAAAGACGTAGTGAACAATTATTCAAACAAGGCAACTATACAGTAGGCCTACTGTTAGATGCAGCTGCAACAACAGCAGTTGAACAGGTTGCCGACCAAGTTAACGAGGTAATCAATAACATCGCTAAAAAACAAGGTTATGCACCTACATGGCGTTTTAGCCCAGGCTATGGTAACTGGCCTTTAGAAATTCAACCAGAACTTGGTAAAATCATCAAAACCGAACAAATTGGCTTACAAGTTACAGAAAATTACTTGTTATTCCCAAGAAAATCCGTAACAGCCATTATCGGTTTAATGCCAGGCGATCAATGCTTAACAACAAAACGCGGTTGCAGCTCTTGCTCACAAAAAGATTGCCAATCAAGAAAACTTCCAGAAAAAGCAGCAACTCCAAAGCAAGAAACAAGCAAAACAACAGCTGAAACATCTGGTATATCTATGAAAGCACAACCAACAGAATAACATTTAACACACAATGTTTCACGTGAAACATCACCTTGTACATCTGTATCATTGTACCCATTCTGTACCATTGTACCCATGTGCAAGCAAAAATGTTTCACGTGAAACAATCTATTTATAGTATTAATAATTGGAATGTAGGTCGCCAAGGTTCTGAGACCTACTTTGCCAGGTCTAGGCCCTCGGCCGACGACCGTTAAGGCGGTGGAGGGCAAGTGTCCTTGGCGACCTACATTCCAATACATAAAGGATGATTCACATGTACATTTTTGACGGCGCTATGGGTACAATGCTCCAAGCAGCAGGCCTAGAAGAAGGCTATTGCCCAGAATTATTTAACGTGGAACGACCAGAAGTGGTAAAGAATATCCACGCACAATATTTACAACATGGTAGTGATGTAATCACTACTAATACATTTGGCGCATGCGGCCTTAAATTAGAAGACTATGATTTACAAGATCGTGTAAAAGAAATCAATATAGCAGCTGTAAAGGTTGCAAAAGAAGCAATTGCAGAGTTCAAACCAACTGCTCGTGTAGCCGGTTCTATGGGCCCTACAGGACGATTTTTACAACCATTAGGTAATATGAGCTTCGATTCCATTTACGATACATATAGAGAACAAGCAGAAGCTTTGATTGAAGGTGGCGTTGATTTCATCATCATTGAAACGATTATCGACGTACAAGAAATGCGTGCCGCTCTATTAGCATCTTTAGATGCTCGTGAAGCAGCAGGCAAGACAAAAGAAGATGTACAAATTATCTGTCAATTTTCTTTCAGTGAAGACGG
>JAIITD010000213.1 GCA_022737715.1 Veillonella sp. | reverse complement strand
TCGGTTCTCGCTAAAAAGTTAGTTGTAGAGTACTTCTTTCAATCTTAGCTTTTAATGTATACCTATATTAAGATATAAAATAATTTTACCAATAATGCTAGATAATGTCAATAATTACAAGAAAAACCTCCATCTTCTGTACCATTGAATATATCCTTTTATTAAGGGAATTAAACATATTATGGATTGCGAAAATGGAGGTTTAACTATATTTTTTATTGAAACGAATTATCAGTTGCAAACTATTAAAATGATTTACTTACTATGTTGCGTACTAAGCTTGTTCTAATTTTTCTTTATCATCATGTTTACGACAAATACCAGCAAAAATAGATCCTGTAAAATTATGGATGATAGAGAATACTGCACCTGCTACAGCTGCTTGCGGTGTAAAATGTTTCATCGCTAATGACACAGACAATGCAGAGTTTTGCATGGCCACTTCAATTTGCATAGCACGACGAGATGATACATCAATATTAAGAACCTTACAAATTAAGAATGTAACAACGTAGCCACTCAAGTTTTGTACTAAACAAGCTACAAAGATGATGAGACCTGTTTCAGCAATTTGTTTTTGGTTAACCGCTGTTACGGCATCTAAGATAAGTAACACTGCAATAGCTGCTATGGTAGGACATACAGATTTAACTGGTTCGATTTTAGATCCAATAAAGTAATTCAATACGATACCTAGAATAATTGGAACTAATACGATTTTAACGATGGATATAAACATCGGCATAAATTGAATTTCAATAGACGATGTTGCACCTGCGTACAATACTACGAATAATGGTGTTAAAATTGGGGCCAATAATGTAGATACAGTTGTAGCAGATACGGACAATGGTACATTACCATTTGCGAGGAATGTCATTACATTAGAAGCAGTACCACAGGGCATGCACCTAGCAAGATGAAACCAATACCAATTTCTGGTGGGAAGTTAAAGATGAGAGCTACTAAAAAACCTGCTAAAGGCATCCATAAAAATTGAATAACAGATACGAGAATAACATTCATTGGTTGTTTAAATACATCGAGGAATACTTGAGCAGTTAATGTTAAGCCCATGGCAAACATAACAAATTGTAACATATATGCCACATATGGCGTCATCCACGCAAAAAATGTCGGTAGCATATAAGCTAAAACGGCCATCAATAAAACTATCCAAGATAGATAACTATTGAAGAGATGATTAATAGATCGAATTAAACTCATCAAAACACTCACTTTCATAAAAATCAAAATAAAATACGCCGATAATTATAGCAAATCTGTACATTATATACAACAAAGGCCCTCACACCATCGGTATGAGAGCCTTTCAATAGTTCTATTATTTAGTTAAAGCACCTACATTGTCTAAATGATGCAAGCATTTTTCTTTACCAAGCAATGTAACAATATTGTTTAAGTCAGGACCATGCATTTGGCCAGTCAAGGCAACGCGCAATGGCATGAACACAAATTTACCTTTCAAAGATGTTTCTTTCATAACAGCCTTGATTGCTTTTTTAACGGCCTCTGGTGTAACTTCGTCCATATCTGCCAATTTTTCTTTGAAAGCATTCAATACGGTTGGCGCAGATTCTTCGTTAAGCACTGCCTTTAACTCTTCTTCATGACCTTCTTCGAGGAATACTGTTTCACCCATGAACATGCCTAC
>JAIITD010000212.1 GCA_022737715.1 Veillonella sp. | reverse complement strand
GAAATACAATTAGCTAGAAAATTATCACCTACGGGTATTATTGGTATAAATGCGATGGTAGCAGCAACGCAATTTGCGGGGCTTGTAAAAACGGCCATCGAAGAGGGCATTGATCTTGTTGTGGCAGGTGCCGGTTTTTCAAGAGATATGTTCGCAATGGGTAAAGAGTCTGGTACTCCAATCGTACCTATTGTTTCTTCTGCAAAATTAGCGCGCATTTCTGAAGGTTTAGGTGCCGCTGCAGTTATTGTAGAAGGTAGCGAAGCTGGTGGTCACTTGGGAACAGATCGTTCTGCTCGTGAAATCGTACCAGAAGTTGTAGCAGCCGTTAAAAATATTCCAGTTATTGCTGCTGGTGGTGTTTTAGATGGCAAGGATATCGTAGATATGTTTAAATTAGGTGCTAATGGCGTTCAAATGGGCAGTCGTTTTGCTGCTTCTGATGAATGCAATGCATCTGATGAATTGAAAAAAATGTATGTCCGTGCTACAAATCCTGAGGATATTGTATTGATTCAAAGTCCAGTAGGATTACCTGGCCAAGCTATTAAAAATAAATTTGCTGAATCTGTTCTTGATGGCACTGTAGCGCCACCAACAGTATGTGACAATTGTTTAAAACATTGTTCCCATAAATTCTGCATCATCCGTGCTTTATCTAGAGCACAACAAGGTGATGTTGAAACGGGGTTAGTATTCTCTGGTAATAATATGAGAAAAGTCGATAAGATTATGCCAGTTAAAGATATTTTTGCACAGTTAAAACAACAAGTAGCAGAAATCGATTAATTAAAGGGGCTATATAGCTATAAGAGGTGGAATAATTGGAAAAACGTGTAGTAATTACTGGCTTAGGAGCGATTACTCCGGTAGGTATCGGTAAAGAAAATTTCTACAATGCGTTGTTAGAGGGTAAATCTGGTATTGGCCCAATTACACGCTTTGACGCATCTGACTATGCAACACGCATTGCAGGTGAAGTAAAAGACTTTGATATTACTCAATATGGCGTAGATAAAAAAGAAGCTCGTCGTATGGACCGTTCCGTTGAATTTGCAATTGGTGCAGCTGTTTTGGCAGCTGATGATGCAAAATTAGCACTTGATGAAGAAGATTTGGACCGTTGTGGTACAGTAGTTGGTACTGGTATCGGCGGTATTGACTCTATCCATGATGTGTATACAACATTATTTGAAAAAGGTCCTGGTCGTGTAAGTCCATTTGCGGTACCTATGATGATTGCAAATATGTCTTCTGCACGCGTATCCATTCGCCTTGGCTTGAAAGGTCCTGTTATTACAGATGTAACAGCATGTACATCTGGTACAAATGCGATTGGTGATGCATTCCGCATCATTCAACGAGGCGATGCAGACATCATGTTTGCCGGTGGTACTGAAGCAGCTGTTTCTCCTGCTGCTGTAGCTGGTTTCGCTGCTATGAAAGCTATGTCTACACGCAATGATGAACCTACAAAAGCATCTCGTCCATTTGATAAGGACCGCGATGGTTTCGTAATGGGTGAAGGTGCTGGTATTGTAGTACTTGAAGAATTAGAACACGCTAAAGCTCGTGGTGCTCATATCTACGCTGAAGTTGTAGGTTATGGTACTAATGGTGATGCTTATCATATCACTGCTCCAGCTCCTGGTGGGGTACAAGCTCGTAAATGTATGGAA
>JAIITD010000211.1 GCA_022737715.1 Veillonella sp. | reverse complement strand
TAAACGCCGAAAGTACTTGGCTGGAGACGGCCTGGGAGGATAGGAAGTCGCTGATTAAGCTAAAGGCTAACCGAATGGTTAGCCTTTTTTGTTATCCCTCATAGGTTATTTATATGAATTTAGAATGACCTATGAGGGGTTTTTCATTGAAACAAAAGAGCGGTTATGTTATCCTCGAATAGTATGAAGTTATAATTTTATATTGTAAGAAGGTTCTTAATTATGTTAATAACAATAGGTAAACGTATAGTATATGCGATCATTATTTGTGTGGCATTACTATTCATAGCATTAGGAAGTATGTGGTGTTTATCATCGCATTATAAACTTTATGGTGTTCCCGTTTTAAATTATCATCAAGTTAATGATAAGTATCATTCTGCACTGACACTTGATGTGGCACAGTTTAAGAAACAGATGGAGTACTTACATAACGAAGGGTATCATACGATTAGCCTCGATGATTTATATGCGTATGTGACAGAAGGCAAGGAACTCCCAGATAAACCGATTGTTCTTACCTTCGATGATGGATATATCGACAACTATGAGGATGTTTTGCCTATCTTAGAATCCTATGATATGCAAGCGACCATATTTATGATTAGCGATGCTGTTAATACAAAACGTTTTATGTCTATCAATGAATTAAAAACTATGGACGCTCATAAGTTTATTGTAGAAGGTCATACTAATCATCATAGTATTTTAACGCGCATTGATCCTTCTAAACTTGATAATGAAATCAAAGGTGGTAAGGATACATTACAGGCTTTCATGGGAAAACCCATCGATTACTTAGCGTATCCTGGTGGTTTTAATAATGCCGAAATTCAACGCATTACTAGTGAAAGCGGGTATAAGATGGCTTTCACAGTCACACCGGGAACTGTTAAGCCAGGTCAAAATTTATATGCGTTGCCAAGATTGGCCATATTCCAAGGTGATACACCGTATTTATCATTCTGGATGCGTTTGCACTGCGCGCCATTTATTACTTATACATGGCAATTACGAGATACATTACGGGATAATGGATTTACAAAATTGGCTGGTTTGATACCATTGTTTTAGGAGGATATATGTCTCAAGAAGTTTTACATCGACCTCTCAATGTCGCTGTCCTAACAGTTTCTGATACACGGACTATGGAAACTGATAAAGGGGGAAACAAGGTTCAAGAATTATTAGAAGCTGCTAATCATAATGTAGTAGCTCGAAAGATTGTTATCGATGATTACGATGAAATCCGTAATGCCATTATTCCTTGGTGTAATGATGAATCAATAGATGTGGTCATTTCTACAGGTGGCACCGGTATTGCCATGCGTGATGTGACCATTGAAGCCGTGGATTCTATTATTGAAAAGGCTATACCTGGATTTGGTGAAATTTTTAGATATCTATCTTTTACGGAGGATATTGGTACCAAAGCTATTGCATCTCGTGCAGAGGCAGGTGTAAATTCAAATACATTAATTTTTTCTATTCCTGGTTCGGTGGGGGCCGTTACCCTTGGCATGAGTAAATTAATTATTCCGGAAATGCCTCATTTGGTGCGAGAGATCAATAAATAGATAGGCATGCACTGATTTACTATGCTATAATTGTATTGTAATTATAGAAGCTAACAGTACTGTATCAGGAGGATCTCCATGGCTTTTAAATTAAAAGGAAAAGAAGAAAAATTTTT
>JAIITD010000210.1 GCA_022737715.1 Veillonella sp. | reverse complement strand
ACTTGTGTTTGGCGTTTTAAATATCATCAACATGGCACACGGAGGCATCTTTATGATAGGTGCCTTCGTTGGTCTTTTTATGGTAACTGTTTTTGACGTAAACATATTTGTAGCCCTTATCGTAGCGATGGCTGTAGGTGCCGTATTAGGTTACTTATTAGAATTTGTGGCGTTACGCCCACTACGTAAGAAAAAGGTGTCTCACTTGGCACCACTTATCAGCACCATTGGTGTTTCCATCTTCCTTGAAAGTTTGGCATTATTATTATGGGGCCCTCAAACGAGATCCTTCCCACCAGATTATATTGGTGGCCTTATCGACTTTGGGGTATTTAAAATCTCCATGGTGCAAATTATCGGTTTAGGTGTTTCTGTTCTCTTAATGATCATTTTAAATGTGGTTATTAAAAAGACTAAGATTGGTAAAGCCATTCGTGCCGTATCCATGAGCACTGAAACAGCAGCTCTCTTAGGCATCAATCCAACGATGATTATTTCTGTTACCGTTATGATTGCTTCCGCTTTAGGTGCAGCTGCCGGTGTACTTGTTGGCCTTTCCTTCAATGCTATTGAGCCTACTATGGGTGTTATCATAGGCTTTAAAGGCTTGGCTGTACTTATCCTAGGTGGTCTTGGTAATATTACCGGCGCCATGGTAGGTGGCTTTATCTTGGGCATTGCGGAAATCTTCTCCGTTGCCTATGGTGCATCCACATTCCGTGATGCGGTAGCCTTCGGTTTAATCATCGTCTTATTATTCTGGAGACCACAAGGTTTATTTGGTTCTAAAGATAAGGGGGGCAGACCATAATGGATATTTTTAACCCTTATTATCTACAAATTGTGATGTTCTTCATCATTAATGCCATCCTAGGTATCTCCATTTATTTCACACTTGCCAGTGGACAGTTATCCCTTGGGGCAGCTGGCTTTATGAGCGTTGGTGCTTATGTGGGTGCATTGCTTTCTTTGAAAGCCGATTTACCTATCGTGGTTGGTATTTTAGTAGGTGGCTTTGTAGCCGCTTTAGTTGCCGTTGTCATCGGTTTGCCAACAACTCGATTGAAGGGTCTATATCTCGCTATCGCCACACTTGGTTTTGGTGAAGTAGTGCGTGTTATTTTCTTGAACTTAGATGTGACAAATGGTGCTCTTGGTCTATCCGGCATTCCATCTATTCCTCAAGAATTAACAAATTTTGCTTATGAAATCGATATTGATGGCCTTATGGGAATTGATGCTGTTGCATGGGGCAACATTATGGCTATCATTATTTTACTAATCGTTTTGATTTTTATTATTGCTTTCTGTGTACGTATTAACAATAGTCGTGTCGGTCGTGCCTTTGCCGCTATTAAGGCTGATGATCATGCTGCTGAGTTGATGGGGATTAATGTAGTGTACTATAAAATGATGGCTTTCATCATCGGTGCATTTATCGCCGGTATCGGTGGTGGTTTGTATGCTCATATTACAAACTTTATCAACCCTACGGATTTCAGTTATCATAAAGTAGTACAAATCTTATTGTTCCCTGTATTTGGTGGCTCTAATGTAGTGTGGGGTTCCGTACTCGGTTCCTTCATTCTTACATTGTTGCCAGAAGTATTGCGTTTCTTATCCGACTATCGCGATATCATATATGGTGCATTGTTAGTTATCTTGATGGCTGTTCGTCCAGATGGTATTTTAACAGAATCTATGGTAGA
>JAIITD010000022.1 GCA_022737715.1 Veillonella sp. | reverse complement strand
GAAACTGTTAAAGGTTCCCAATTTGAACAACCATTGTTCGAATTCTCTGGTGCTTGTGCAGGTTGTGGTGAAACTCCATACGCTAAATTGTTAACTCAATTGTTCGGCGATCGTATGATGATTGCGAATGCTACTGGTTGTTCCTCCATTTGGGGTGCTTCCATGCCAGCTTCTCCATACACAACTAACCAAGAAGGTCAAGGTCCTTCCTGGGCGAACTCCTTGTTCGAAGATAATGCTGAATACGGCTATGGTATGTACATCGGCGTTAAGAAAATCCGTGAACAATTGCTTGAAGTAGCTAAGAAAGCTGTTGAAACAGCATCTGGCGAATTGAAAGAAGCATTGGAACAATGGATTGAATTCGCTAACCTTGGCGCAGCTACTCGTCAACGTTCCGCACGTTTGGTAGCAGCAATCGAAGCTGAAGGTGCTACAACTCCAGAATTGAAAGAAATCCTTGAAAAGAAACAATTCTTAATCAAACGTTCTCACTGGATCTTCGGTGGTGACGGTTGGGCATACGATATCGGTTTCGGCGGTGTTGACCATGTATTAGCTTCTGGCGAAGACATCAACATCTGGGTATTCGATACTGAAGTATACTCCAACACTGGTGGTCAATCCTCCAAATCTACTCATGAAGCAGCAGTTGCTCAATTCGCAGCATCTGGTAAACGTACTAAGAAGAAAGACCTTGGCATGATGGCTATGTCTTATGGTTATGTATACGTAGCACAAGTAGCTATGGGCGCAGACAAAAACCAATTGATGAAAGCTGTTACAGAAGCTGAAGCTTATCCAGGTCCTTCCTTGATCATCGCTTACAGCCCATGTATCAACCATGGTATCAAAGCTGGTATGGGTAAAGCTCAAGAAGAACAACGCAAAGCAGTTGCTTGTGGTTACTGGGATCTTTACAGATACAACCCTCAACTTAAAGCTGAAGGTAAAAACCCATTCTCGTTGGATTCCAAAGAAGGCAACTACGACGAATTCCAAAACTTCCTTAAAGGTGAAGTTCGTTACGCTTCCTTGGCGAAAGCTGCTCCTGACGCTGCAGAAGAATTATTCGCTAAATGTGAAGAAGACGCTAAAGAACGTCGCTTAAGCTATGTTCGCTTACAAAAAGGTTTTGACGAAGTTAAATAATTAATTTCTCTAAACTGCATATACAAGAGGCATCCTCAATGAGGATGCCTCTTTTGCATCTATCATCCTTATGAATAGGTGTATAGTACGCATGATTTTGGTATAATAGATAGTATATATGTGTATTATTCATGTATTGTTTATACAATATATGTTTTTAATGATAGAGGATATTATGACTGCGAATACAAATGACGTACAACAAACCATTTATAGTGAATTAGGCTATAAATCAATGCCATTCCCATATACTACACCAGCCACTCTTGAAGCCTATGCAGCTCTCGTGGGCGTTGCAGCACCGAACCCTAAAACTGCTAGAGTGCTAGAGTTAGGCGCAACCTATGGTGGCAATATTATCTCCCAAGCATTATTTAATCCAGATGCAACCTTCGTAGGTATAGAGCTTTCACAAGAACAAGTAGAAAAGGGCAATGAAGTTATCGCTAATGCAGGTTTAACCAATGTATCCCTTATTCAATCAGACATCGCATCTATTGGCAGTGAAATAGGTACATTTGATTATATTATTGCTCATGGTGTATATTCTTGGGTCGATGACGGTGTCAAAGAGGCATTGTTGCGCCTTATTGATGAACATTTAGCTGAGGATGGCATTGCCTATGTGTCGTATAACACATATCCTGGTTGGCATACGATGGAAGAAGTACGTCAATTGATGATGTTCAGTAACCGTGATAAAACTCAGTTTAATCACAAGGAAAAGGTTCTGCATGGCAAAACAATTGGCAGTATCGTAGGTAGTCAAATTTTAAAATATGACAATCTAAAGGAACGAAACAGTAAATTCTTAGGTGCTCTTCGTTCTGTTATGCAAAAAGATGAATACTATGTTGGTCACGATCATTTAGAGCCAAACAATGACCCTGTATATTTCTATCAATTTAATGACCATTTGGCAGCTCATAATTTGGCATACCTATGTGATGCTGATTTAACTCTGTCTATGGTGCGTAGCTTTGATGCTGATATTGCGGATACCCTAGATAAACTCGCCCCTAATGACCATGTAGCTCAAGAGCAGTATTTAGATTTTATGCTAGATACGACCTTTAGAAAATCTATTATATGTAAGGCTAAGCACGCAGAAGCTGTAACTTACGACATGGGAAATCCTGAACTTGTAAATTCCGTACCTATGCGAACCATTATTAACAGCTTTACCTATACAATTCTCTTCAATGAAGAAGCATTGTCCATGTTTGAAAATGATATCGTGCGCGATACATTCCAGTCCATTATCAAGGATGGTGGTCAGTTTAATATGATCGAGGCTTTAGCCATTGTGAAAGCGGCTAATGATGCTGCTAAGGGCGATGATGAAAGCTTAGAAGCCGCTGTTAATGCGTTATATGTTGCGATGGCAGAACATATTGTACGCGGTGGCTTACGTTTCTTGAAACATCCACATCCGAAAGCTTACTATATGGAGGGCCAATCCTTTGTGCCTGCTAGATTTACTAAGTTTGTGAAAGCTTTAGTTGAATCTGGTACAGACATCATGTATGGGGCTACCTCTGAAAATGAAGCCGTAGAAAATCTATCCCATGAAGATTTGATGTTTATGGAAATCCTCAATAAACCAAAGGCAAAATCTACTATCGTTAACGCGATTAAGAAGAATATCTTTGGTGGTGCGCAAGCTGGTCAGGCAAAGAATCAAACGGCTATGGCTGAGGCATTCTATGCTGAATTGACGAAACGCATGGAAACATTAGGCTATTTAGAAAATAAAATTAAATAAGTTTCTTTCCCGTGTAGCACGATAATAATGTGCGATAGGGTATAGATAAAGGCTAATTCTCAATATATAGAATTAGCCTTTATTTTTATGTTCAATATTTTCTTTTTATTTTATAAATATTACATTTTGTTATGTTAAGTTGCATAAAAGATATAGGAAAGATGAAGAAATGAATGAAAAATACATGAAGTAAACATGACTTTTATGATATACTTTGTATGAGTGATTTTGTGTACATGTATCAATATGGTCATAGTAGGCCATATTTTGTTGTTAGTTAGTATAAGTATATTGTAAAAGGAGCTTTCCATGGCATCTAAAAAGGCAGTACTAGTATATATACTAGAAATCCTACGAGATGAAACAGATGCAAATCATACATTATCTCAAGAGGAAATTCGTAGCATCTTAGCGAAGAAATATGAATTGACAGTAGATCGTAAAACCTTAGGTCGTCATCTAAATGATTTATATGAATCTGGTAATTTTAATATTGAGTGTGAAGAATCCGCACTAGGTACAGATGGATCGATTCGTCGTACTAATTTTTATATGATTCATCCCTTTGAAGAGGCCGAGTTACATTTGTTAATTGATGGCCTATTAGCGTCACGTCATATTAGTGCAAATCAGCGTAAAGATTTGATTGATAAGGTATCTGCTTTGGGCGGTCGTTATTTTAAATCCCATGGAAAACAAATTAAGAGTACATCTGATTCTCTTGTGAGAAGTCAGGACCTATTCCTAAATATTGATCTCATTGAAAAAGCGGTGACGGAAGGGAGAAAAATTTCGTTAGTCTATTATCAGCCTAGTACGGATAATAAATTATATCCTAATCTTGATTATGCAGGTAATGAACGAAATTATATTTTTAATCCCTACCAATTAGTATCTAGTCGTGGTTTCTACTACTTGGTAGGAAATCACGATAACCATGATGACATGTCTACACTCCGTGTGGATCGTATTGGTAACATTAAGTTACTGGATATTCGCCGTAAACCATTGCGGGATATCCAAGGCTATCAGAATCAAAATACCTTTGATGTAGAGGCCTACATGAAGGAACATATCTATATGTTTGGTGGTGAATCCGTAACGGTAATATTTGAAGCTAAACGCAGTATCGTTAACCAAATTCTTGATTGGTTTGATGGAAATGTAAAATTCATAAATGAGACGCCTCAAAAGGTGGAGTGTCGTGTTCATGTCAATCGAGAGGCCTTCAAATATTGGGCACTACAATATATGCAAAGTGTGAAAGTATTATCACCAGCATCATTGGTGTTCGATGTACGTGAAGCTATTCGTGATGGATTAGCACAATATGTACAAAAAGATGGGCAATAATTATAACAGCCCTTCATTATTAAAAAGGAGCTATTGAGAAATCAATAGCTCCTTTTGTGCATTCTTAGAGAATATGTAATTTTTCTGCTTCTTTATAATCTTTTAATACTGGACGTGGTGGTAATTTATCAAAAATGCTGACAATGTAAATCGCAATGGATGAGAAGATAAACCCTGGTACGATTTCATAAAGTCCAAAGAAAGCAAATTGTTTCCAAATGAGGACTGTAAGGCCACCAACGACGATACCAGCGATACAACCGCGGCGTGTCATGCGTTTCCAGAATAGGGAGAAGATGATAGCCGGACCAAAAGCAGCACCAAAGCCGGCCCAAGCGTAAGCAACCATCGTAAGGATGAGGCTATCTGGATTTAATGCTAAGAAAATGGATATAGCCGCTACCAACAATACAACAATACGGCTTACAAGTACGAGTTCTTTGTCGGTTGCCGTTTTGTGAATGATATTAGCGTAGAAATCATTAGCAATGGCAGAGGCTGTTACTAATAGTTGAGCGGATGCAGTACTCATGATAGCTGCTAGTACTGCAGACCAGATGAGGCCCGCCATAAATGGTGTAAATAAACGTTCCGTCATAACGAGGAATATCGTTTCTGCATCTGTACCAACCAATTTTTCTGGTAGCATATATACGTGACCGATGAGGCCTACGAAAATAGCTGCTAATAAGGAAAGGATAACCCAAACCATAGCAATATTTGTAGATTTTTTTAGTTCCTTTGCATCGGAAATCGCCATGAAGCGAACTAGAATATGTGGTTGACCGAAGTAGCCGAGACCCCAACCAAGGGATGAGATGATGCCGATAACAAGGGCAAACATATCACTTGTATCACCCCAGAGGTTTAAGCCTTGAGGAAATTCGCTTTGAATGAGTTGCATCGTATCAATAGGACCACCTAAGTACATAGCTGCCGTAATAGGTACAGCTAAGATGGCGAAGAACATCAACGCCCCTTGAATACAGTCCGTCCATGATACGGCGAGAAAACCGCCGAGGAATGTGTAGAATACTACAATGCCTGCCGTAATAAAGAGGGATACCGTATAGTCCAAACCGAAGATGGTATTAAATAATTTGCCCCCTGCTACAAATCCAGACGATGTGTAGATGAGGAAGAAAATTAAGATGAACAATGCGGAAATAACAGCTACCGAATGGGATTGATCGTGGAAACGATTTTTCAAATAATCCGGTAATGTTAAGCTATCACTGGCTACCTCCGTATGGTTACGCAATCTACGGGATACGAACCGCCAATTGGCCCAGGTGCCCAAGGTAAGCCCTACGGCAATCCATACACCGGAAATACCTGTAGTATAGGCAAGACCTGGTACCCCCATGAGCATCCAACCACTCATGTCTGATGCTTCTGCACTGAGTGCCGTAATCCACGGTCCCAGCTGTCTACCGCCTAGTATATAGTCCCCAATACTGTTCGATTTGCGATAGTAGTAGACACCGATGTACATCATCAGTCCTAAATACAAGGCAAAGGCGATTATGATCATTATGTTGTTGTGTGTCATGCCTATATAAAACCTCCTTAGGGTTGTTCACCACGTTAAAATACATACTAATTATTGTACCATAAATTGTCATTCTATAGGATACGTAAATCATATAATTTATTGGTAAATATTGATGATTTCGTAAAAATTACCAAATAGTATTATATGAAATAACTCAAAAAATACCTCAAAAAATGATACAATAAATAAATACGATATTTCGTTTTGATATGACATATAATATTGCAAGTTTTGTTCACACATAGGAAAGGAGGTATATCGATGGAGGCTATGAATTCTCGTGATCGAGCTTTACAACTATTGCAAACCTACTTTGGGTATACATCCTTTCGTCCGGCTCAAGAGGCACCTGTAAATTCTTTGTTGAAAAACGAGGATGTAGTGGCCATCATGCCTACCGGGGCAGGCAAATCGATATGCTTTCAAATTCCAGCACTTTGTAAATCAGGGCTTACCGTTGTATTCTCGCCCTTAATATCTTTGATGAAAGACCAAGTAGATGGATTGGTGGATCAGAATATACCGGCTGCCTTGATCAATAGTACATTAACGCAAACAGAATTTAATAAGACCATGTACGATGTGCGGAGTGGGAATATTAAGTTATTATATATTGCACCAGAGCGATTAGGTTCTAATTTCTTCTGCAATGTGTTACGCTCTATGCCAATTTCTCAAGTTATCGTCGATGAAGCGCACTGTATTTCGCAGTGGGGCCATGACTTTAGACCTTCTTATCGATTGATTGGCGATTGGCTCGCCAGTTTGCCTAAACGTCCTGTAGTGGGGGCTTTCACAGCGACGGCTACGAAGGCCGTAGAAAATGATATAAAAAAATTATTAGGTCTCGATCATGCGAATGTGTATGTTACGGGATTTGATAGACCAAACTTATCGTTTTCCGTCGTGCGCACACCAAAGCGTATGGATTATGTAGTCGATTATGTGCGGCGCCATAGTCATGAAAATGGCATCATTTATTGCTCTACACGCAAGGATGTAGAACGGGTCTACGATAATTTGACACGTGCCGGAATCCAAACGGGATATTACCATGCCGGTTTATCCGATGAGATGCGTAAAGATATGCAAAATAAATACGCCTTTGACCGATTACAAGTCATGGTCGCTACTAACGCATTTGGCATGGGCATCGACAAGAGTAATGTGCGCTATGTGTTGCATTACCAAATGCCGCGCAATATGGAGTCCTACTATCAAGAGGCGGGCCGTGCTGGACGCGATGGAGCACCGGCGGAATGCATTTTGCTCTATAGTGGGCAAGATGTACGCGTTCATAAGTATTTGATCGAACAAGGCCATTTGGAACCACAACGTGAGCAGGTAGAACTTAGAAAACTGCAGTCTATGATTGATTACTGTTTCTGTAGTACATGCCTAAGAAAATATATGCTTGCCTATTTTGGTGAAATCGTTCCGTGGCTCGAATGCAGTAACTGCAGTTCCTGTAATACAAAGGGAGAACGTGTTAATGTCACGAAAGAGGCAAAGGCTATTTTTCGAGCTATTATCGCCACCGAAGAGCGGTATGGTGCCTCTATGATTTCTTCCATCGTGCGCGGAGAACGGACTGATCGCATTACGCGGGCAGGCCTTGATGCATTATCCGTCTTTGGCTATTTATCGGATGTAGGGGATAAGGAGATTAAGGGCCTCATACAACAATTTGTAGCATCTGGCTATTTACGGAGCTCTATGGGAAAATACCCGGTTCTATCCGTCACCGCTGGTGCAGAAGAGGTGTTAGCAGGGCATAAAGAGGTAGAAGAAATTCGGCAAGAGGTCATTGTGCCATCTCGTAAAACGAAAAAGTCAGCCTCTATATCTCGTTCCGAAGTGCCTCGTTCTGGTTCTGGTGGGTTATTTGAACACTTACGGCAACATCGTAAACAATTGGCGTCGCAATTGGGTGTGCCACCATATATTATATTCCCTGATACGGTGCTTATCGATTTAGCCAATATACGACCAAAAACATTAGGTGAGTTTGGCAATATAAAGGGCGTAGGGGAAGCAAAACTAAAAAAATATGGACTTTCATTTTTAGAGGCCATTTCACAATATAAGGGGTAGTAATTGGGCGTTTCTAAACGCTATATTGAATGATTTCCAATATGATTAGGGGGAACTATGAGCTTAGCAGATACACAATATCTCAACATTATTGAAAATATATTAGATTATGGTATATATGGTCAAAATAGAACAGGTATAGCCACATATAAATTGCCACAACAAATTATGCAGTTTGATTTACAAGAGGAATTTCCAATTTTAACTACAAAATTTGTGGCTTTCAAAACAGCTGTGAAAGAATTGTTATGGATTTGGCAAATGCAGTCCAATGATGTGCGTAAATTACAAGAGATGAATGTCCATGTATGGGATGAATGGATGCGCGAAGATGGGACTATTGGCAAGGCCTATGGATACCAAATCGCGAAATATAAACAATTAGATAATCTCATCAAAACCATAAAAGAAAATCCAGACAGTCGCCGTATGATTGTTACCTTGTGGAACATAGAGGATTTGCCTGATATGGCATTGCAACCTTGTGCGTATGAAACATTGTGGGATGTAGGCAATGGCTATTTAAACTGTATGCTTATCCAACGCAGTGGCGATATGGGGCTTGGTGTTCCATTTAATACGGCTCAATATGCAGCACTCTTATGTATGATTGCCCAAGTGACTGGTTTGAAGCCTGGTAAGTTTACCCATGTTATTAATAATGCACATATTTACGAAAATCATGTGGATGCATTGCGCGAGCAATTATCTCGTCGAGATCAAGCGTTGCGTGCGCCCAAAATTCGTGTAAATTCAGATATCACCGATTTTTATGAATTCTCACCGGATGATATCGTGTTAGAAGGGTATGAACATTTAGGTAAATTGGCTATGACCGTAGCCGTATAGGGGGATACTATGTTAGCACTTATCGTAGCGGTAGCTCATCATCGCGTTATCGGCAAGGATAATTCTTTGATTTGGCATTTGCCCAATGATTTGAAATTCTTTAAGGAAAAAACGACAGGCCACGTTATTATTATGGGCCGTAAGACTTTTGAAAGCTTGCCCTTTTTATTGCCTAATCGAGAACATTGGGTGATTACAAAAAATAAAGGCTTTAATGCACCGGAAGGGGTACGTGTATTTTCTTCACCCGAGGCTGTTGTAAAGGCTGCTAAAGAGATGGATGTAGCCTATGTTCTCGGTGGTGCACAAATCTACGAAGCCTTTTTACCGTATGTAGATGTAATGCACATTACGGAGGTTGACCATGAATTTGAAGGAGATGCTCATTTCCCTGAATTTGATGCGTCAGCTTTTACAATTACCTCCGTTGTAGAGGGGACGGTAGATGATAAAAATACATATCCTCATCGATTTGTAACATATGAAAGAAAAGGACATAACTAATGGAATCAATGTTTGCCATTATTGCAAAGGAATTGGGTGTTAAGCCTGGTCAAGTAGAATCAGCAGTTACGCTCTTAGACGAAGGTAACACGGTGCCATTCATCGCTCGTTACAGAAAAGAAGTAACAGGTGAATTACAAGATGAACAACTGCGAACTATCGAAGAACGCATTAAATATTTGCGCAATTTAGAAGCACGGCGTCAAGAAATCATCAATGCCATTACGGAACAAGAAAAGATGACCGATGAATTGATGGCATCTTTGATGAAAGCCGTAAAATTACAAGAATTAGAGGATTTGTATTTACCATATCGACCTAAGAAACGGACACGGGCCATGATTGCCCGTGAACGAGGACTAGAGCCTTTAGCAGATATGATTTTGAACGATACGGTCACATCCGGCAATCCTCTAGATATCGCAAAAGAATATATTTCTGAAGACGTGCCTACACCGGAGGACGCCATTCAAGGTGCGTCGGACATCGTTGCAGAAATTGTCAGCGACAGTGCAGATTTTCGCGCTACTCTTCGTAAGCGTATGTGGAAGGAAGGTTTTATCCAAGCAGAACTCGTGGAAGATAATGAACACAAGGACCAATTCCTTCAATATAATGAGTATGCTGAACCAGTTCGTCAGATGCCGTCCCATCGTATCTTGGCGGTTAATCGAGGCGAAAAATTAGGGGCTCTTAAATTGGCTCTAACCGTACCCGATGAATCCTATATTCAATACATGGTGCGTAGTATTACTAACAATGAACAATCTATTTTTAGTGATGTGAAAGCTAGCGCCGTAGCAGATGCGTATAAACGCTTGATGTTCCCTGCTCTTGAACGGGATATTCGCAATGAATTAACCGAATCTGCAGATGAGCAAGCAATTAAGGTGTTTGGTGTAAATCTTAAAAATTTATTGTTACAACCGCCATTGGCAGGTCATGTCATTATGGGCCTTGACCCAGGGTATCGTACAGGTTGTAAGATGGCTATTATCGATGCGCAAGGCAATGTACTCGATTATGGTGCTTACTATTTAACGAATAGCGAAAAGCTAAAACAAGAAGCACAAAAGAAATTGGCTGAAAAAATTCGCAAATTTAAGGTTACCTTATTGTCCATCGGTAATGGTACCGCTTCGTATGAAACTGAGCAATTTGCATCCAAGATGATTGAAGAAGAAAAATTAGATTGCCACTACATCATTACCAATGAAGCGGGTGCCTCTGTATATTCCGCATCAAAACTAGCTATTGATGAATTGCCAGATTTAGACGTAACGATTCGCGGTGCCGTATCTATTGCTCGTCGCGTACAAGATCCATTAGCAGAGTCCGTTAAAATCGATCCTAAATCTATTGGGGTTGGTCAATATCAACATGATGTTAACCAAAAACAATTAACTCATACATTGGATCAAGTTGTTGAATCTGTAGTTAACCATGTTGGGGTAGAGCTTAATACGGCATCTCCGGCGATTTTGCAGCATATCGCAGGCATTTCTGGTACGGTAGCAAAAAATATTGTAGCATTCCGTCAAGAAAATGGTGGGTTTACTAGTCGTAAGCAACTATTAAAGGTGCCACGCTTAGGTCCTGCAGCATTTACTCAGTGTGCCGGTTTCTTACGCTTAAATGGGGCTAAGAATCCATTGGATAATACATCTGTTCATCCTGAGTCTTATGAGTTGGCAGAACGTATTATAGGCGAGTTAGGTTTTACATTAAAGGATTTACAAGATAAATCCCAACTTGAAGCATTACAGGTCAAATTACCATTGGTTGATGTAGATAAGATGGCGCATAAGCTTGATGCGGGTATTCCTACTGTGCGAGATATCATTGCAGCTCTTGCTAAACCAGGTCGTGACCCTCGTGAGGATTTACCAGCACCTCTGACACGTAAACATGTAGTAAGTCTTGAGGATATCAAGGTTGGTACGGTTGTTAAAGGTACGGTGCATAATGTAGTAGACTTTGGTGCCTTTATTGATTTTGGTTTAAAAACGAATGGTTTATTACATCGTAGCGAACTATGTACGGCGAAACAACATCCTTCTGATGTACTTGCTGTAGGCGATATTATTGAAGCCGAGATCATCTCTGTAGATGTAAAGCGAAATCGTATCGGATTATCCGTCAAGTCATTGAGAAATAAAGATAAGAAAAAGGCCTAATTTAGTTAGGGTAATTCGTAAAAAATTATACATGTCAAAATTGAGCATAATTAAGAGGAGTCCTTTAGGTAATAAAGGGCTCCTTTTTTGTGTGTGTTGTTATCATAAATAGTGATAAGTATATCGATTTTGGTATAGAATAAGGCTATTGAGAATGTAATAAAATCGCTATATCGAAAACAATAAAATAGATTGAAGTATTTAGATATTAGGTGTATGATGAACCCATAGAAGACAATTAATAGTCATTATCCATTAAAGGAGGAAGTACTATGAGTTTACATATTAACGAAAGATATGGCCTATTAATCAATAATGAATGGGTACCTGCATCTGATGGTGCTGAATTTAATGTATATAACCCTGCCAATGGTGAGCAACTCGCCATTTGTGCAGAGGCGACAAAGGATGATGTTGATCGTGCTGTAGCAGCCGCAACTGAGGCTTTTAAAACATGGAAAAACGTGTCCCAAGTCGATCGGGCCGATTATTTATTAAAGATTGCAGATGCCATCGATGCTCATAAAGAACATTTGGCGCAAGTAGAAACCTACGACAATGGTAAACCTATCCGTGAAACATTAAATGTAGATATACCGTATGGTGCAGATCATTTCCGTTACTTTGCTGGCGTGCTTCGCGCGGAAGAAGGTTCAGCACAAGTATTTGATGAAAATACATTGAGCCTTATTATTCGTGAACCAATTGGCGTAGTTGGTCAAGTAGTACCTTGGAACTTCCCATTCCTAATGGCCGCATGGAAATTGGCACCAGCTCTTGCAGCAGGTTGTACAGTTGTTATCAAACCATCTAGTCATACATCTCTTAGTCTCTTAGAACTAGGTAGCATTTTGCAAGACATCTTACCTCCAGGTGTTGTAAACATTGTAACGGGTAAAGGTTCTAAATCTGGCCAATATATCCTTGATCATCCAGGCTTCAGCAAACTTGCTTTCACAGGCTCTACAGAAGTAGGTCTTGATGTATATAAAGCGGCATCTGAACGCTTGATTCCTGCTACATTGGAATTAGGTGGTAAATCGGCGAATATCTTCTTTGACGATGCGAACTGGAAACAAGCTCTTGATGGGGCAATGCTCGGTATCCTATTCAATCAAGGTCAAGTATGTTGCGCCGGTTCCCGTATCTTCGTACAAGATACAATTTATGATAAATTTGTAGCTGAACTTTCTAAATTATTTGATAAGGTAAAAGTTGGATTGCCTTGGGATGAATCTACACAACTAGGTTCCTTGATTTATGAAGCACAAGTTAAGAAAGTACTTAGCTATGTAGAACTTGCTAAGGAAGAAGGCGCTCGTGTTGTAGCTGGTGGTGAACGTATTACAGATGGTGAACTTGGCAAAGGTTGCTTCGTAAGACCTACACTTATCGTGGATGCTACAAATGATATGCGCGTAGCTCGTGAAGAAATTTTTGGTCCGGTGGCAGTAGTGATTAAATTCCATAGCGAAGACGAAGTAATTGAACAAGCTAATGATAGCTTATACGGTCTTGGTGGTGGCGTATTTACACAAAACCTTAACCGTGCTATCCGTGTAGCTCGAGCAATCGAAACAGGTCGTATGTGGGTTAATACATATAACTCAATCCCAGCAGGCGCACCGTTCGGTGGTTACAAACAATCTGGTATCGGCCGTGAAACTCACAAAGTTATCCTTGAGCACTACACTCAAATGAAAAACATCATTGTAAACTTAAGTGATAAACCATCTGGGTTTTATGATTTAGATTAATAATTTAATAGCTTTTCCTTTTACTTATATTTGATAAGAAGGCACCTCGAAGAGGTGCCTTTTTTGGCATAGCTTGAGGACAGTCTTTTATATATGGATGTATACCATATGTTATAATTAAGGTCATATAAGAGGTACTGTAGAAGAAACTGGAGAGACAATGAATCATATTCTCATCAAAAAACTGTATAATCCCCAATATGATTTATTATCTATTAAGGATAAGGAAGAATTATTAAGTCAAATCGGAAAAATATATAATTTAGAGTTACTATGTTTTGATGAATTTGATGCATTTGGTAAATCCACCTATACGGCAATATATCGTTCATATGATGGCATAGATTTTGTATTTGTTCCTGGGGATACCGTTAGGCTCGGTCTTAATTTTGACAATAAAAAGTTGCAAGATATTTTTGATAAAGAAAGCTTAATGGATCTTGCCTACGTATTTTTAGATGGTTACGAAGATGAAATTTATAGTGAAGAGGATATTTTAACTAAGATTAGCGAAGCACTGGCAGATGAGGCAATAATATCTAACATAGAAAATTATCTTACGCATAATTTTACCCAAGAGGGTGAATTTATAATACATCCGCTTTTAGTACAAAAAACGTATAGTGAAACCTGTTGGATACCTATTTCCGATGAGGAACTTATACAAAATAAAGAGTGGCAAAATATGATTAAAAAAGCGGAGATAAAAGGCCTTTCTGAAGTTATGGTTCATAACACAGTTTGCTTATATAAAACAGATGATAGCAATTGGTGTGGCAAATATTATGAAGTCACCACATTTAAGAAACTGTTACAAAACATAAAAGATAATGGATACTCTCTTCCTACACAAAGAGAATGGGAGTATTTATCTGGCAAGGGGTGTAGAACCATTTTTCCTTGGGGGAATAATATAGATTTCTCTATGAATTTAAAACATATGGAATGGATGGATAATGATGGAGAGTATACATTAGAAAAGGAAAACTTTTTTGGATTGATTATCGGTGATGATCCATACTGCAGAGAAATTGTATATGATGCTGAGGGATTTTCCTATAAAGGTGGAGATGGTGGCCGTAATATATGTGGGGGATTAGGTGTTGTTTGGGGTTATTTTCCAGTTTCGCCATACTTTAAAGATAAGGAATTATCAATAGGTGATTATATTAATGGTGGATATGATTTCTTTAGGAGGATTATAAGAATTAATGATAGGTGAAGCTCAAGGAGGACATTTAATTGCAAAGATATTCAATGGTTCTGGTGATAAAGCTACAATGACCAATGAACTGCTCATAGAAAAGATAAGCTAATAGCAGATTATGACTCTTCGCTAGAACAATGGCTGAGTGCTGCTGTAGGTGGTTATACTTTACATGTTATTGGTATTGAAGCTGGTGCACATATATCTGTAAATCAAACCATGGTTAAATTCGTAGGATATCAAAATCAACTTTAGAAGGGAAGAGAAATAATGTTTGTTAATCCATGGCAGTTTTGCGTGGCAATCGTTCTTATGATTTGGGGGACATATTTTATTACATATCGTTTCTGGTGTCGTCGAAAAGGTATTTCTGTAGAGATTTTGTCAGTTAAGCCTAGAATTATTAAAGAACTTCCTAATTTCACAGTTATTTATGGATATGATGTTAAGTATCTATTAAATGGTGTAGAATATACAGCTCAAAGCCTAGAGTTTTACATTACAGTATTGGTTCCAGGGCCGATGATCCCTTATAGTATGACGGGAAAATTGTTACAGAATGGAAAGGTAAGTCTTGATAAAGTAAAAACAAATATGACATATGGCGTTGTATTGTGGGTGTTTGCTATTATTTTCTTGGCTGAGTTATATTAATAGTTATTTATCTAATCGAATAGAGGTGTGTTTATTAGAAATGGATAAACATGCCTCTATTGTGTATTTAGACATATTTAACTATTAATTACTCTAACATAGATAAAGATTATATTACATCCTTATTTATACATGTCTTTCAGCTCGTAATACAATATGGGGTGTATCTTCAAAACTAAAGCCTATATAAGATTATAAAACTTATTAATCATAGGTGTTTTATTGTTGTTCCAATAATGATGTTATGGTAAATACACGGTTAATATCATATGTGTATTACATATGATTACCACCTTAATTATATTGTCAGTGATGAAATCAAAATTATACTTTTTTATATCATCATTTTAGTACATTCTTAGAGTATCATTCACAAGAAGTTATAACCTTATTGGGGGCAGTAAGATCAAGGTTTGTGTTTTTTTACCAATACATTTTGTCCTATAACCCCAATTTTTTGTGTTTCTTATATTTTAAAGAGGCTGCAACTAGAATACGGTAAAACCGGATTCTGTTACAGCCCCTTTCGAGTTATTCATTATAATTTTGTTTCCATAGCATTAGAAGACATTTTTTATGATGTAGTTGATTACGATGAGTGGAACGATACTAACTACTAAGGTTATTGCTGTATCGCGTGCAGACATATTGTATTCTGCAATACATAGTTTTAATAAAGTAAATGCGGTCCACCCATATACTAAAACATTTAAGATGAATATAACTGTTCTTACTAGACCATATGGGAATGTGGCAGTATAGATACCTATCATGAACGGCATGAGCACGATATTTTGAACTAACACAAGTAGAGCATATACACTTACACCATACATGAATTGTTTAATTGTATCTGGTAAGTTTACGTTTACTGTAGGATATGTACGCTGACAGTAAAAATTAAAGATATAGCTTGCTAGTAGAGCAGGAATGATAGCTTTCAAAAGTCCTTTAAATATAAGACCCAATAAGGTAGTGAATGAAAAAATGGTAAAGAATTTATAGCCTACAATACTTGTTGTAATGCAAGCTAAGATATAGGTTAATATTGCCATTGCTACATATGTAATAATACCCATTGGTAGGGCTTCACTAAGGTTGCCCGTGTTTTTGAGTTCATTGCTACCTTTTTCTGGGGACAAGGTGAGTGTTAATAGATGTGTCCAATTGATTCCGTTCATAATTTCCTCTCTCTCCAAATTAAAATGAATATATATACTGATTATTATAATCAGTATATATATATTAAATGAAAGAGAAGCCATCGTTTTATGAAAACCTTTTAAAGCACTATTTAATTTTGTTGACGTTAAATATTTTTAAATGTTCTGGCAGGGTAGGTGAACCATCAGCTGATTTTACCTCTACACGAATATGCATTGTTGTGTTGAACTGAGGATACATATTTTTACATTCCGCACAAAGTTGATTGATGCGAAGAAAGAGGTTTTGAATATCATGATTGTGGACCGCATCATATGGAATAGTGAGGCTGAAACTCCAAGCATCTTCTCCGAAAAGGTATCTCCTATAAGATACATAGTTTAATTCTTCATCGGTGAGATATTTTTGAAATAAAGGGTATATGGTTACCAACGGAATATTTGTATAAATGAATTTATCTGTAATAGGGAGGCCGCCACCATCGTAATTTACATTTTCTTCCTGTATTAAAATAGGTAGATTTGGATAGGCGTCGAAGGTTGCGGTCCAGGTGTGGTTAATGTGTTTTTCTATGGTGTAAGGCATATGAGGGTAGTTTTGAGATATATATTCTTTTACTTCCTCAGTAGAATAGTGTGTGAATAGGTGGCATCCAGATGTGGTGAGTAGTATAGCGAGAAACACCATAGTTGTAAAGGCTTTATGCTGTATTTTCATTTCAATGGATCTCCTTCGATTATAAAGGCGTATTCATTACAATAGTATTATACTTAACATAATTTCTTTATTAATATTGGGATAAGCGGAATATTTTTCTGTACTCTTCCGGTGCATCAGAACCATCAGATGGTTTTATGATGACTCTAATATATATTTTTTCTTTGAAATCTGGATATGTTGCAGCATATTCTTTGCAGAATTGATCCATTCGATTGTAAAAATTTGTTACATCATGGTTTTCTATGGCTGAATAAGGAATTGGCATTTCAATATACAAAGTAGATGTATCGTATGTAGCATAGGATAATTCTTCTGTTGTTAGATAGTTTTTCATTAATGGGAATGCGGTTATTAATGGAATATTGGTTATCAGTACTCGGTCGACTTGTGGCACTACAGGTGCAGAGGTGTGTATGCCTTCAGATATTTCAATGGGCATTTGTGGATATTTGTCAAAGGTGACTTGCCATGTATTGCCCCATCGTGATTCTAGGTGATAGGTTAGATTAGGATAGTTCTTATTTATATATTGTTGTACCTCATCCTCACTATAATGTGAGAGGAGATGACAACCCGTTGTTAGTATGAGTGAGACGATAATCAGCGGCAATAATATAAATCGTTTTAGGGCAAATAGTTTCATTGTATATTCCTTTTATACTACTTTAGAAAGCCCAGTAAATCATAATTACTTTACAGGCATTGTTTAATTTATTAGCGGAATTTTGGAGTACATTATTTTAATTATATTATACCTAAATTATATGTTTACTCATATAGTTGATTAATACCATATAACTCTCTAATAAACTATAATAAAGAGGTATCTCAAATGAGGTGTCTCTTTTGTACGTAACAAGTCTATTGTCCGTAAAAGTATACTATATGTTATAATTGGAGCCATACGAAATCGTGTTGTTTTGAGAGGACCGTATACACCATGATTCACCTAGATTATCTATTAATTATAGGGATATTACTTAGTATTTTGCTCTTTTTATTAGTTGGCATATTTTACTATAGTAAATCTGAACTTTTAAAGGGAATAAATATTTGGTTCTTAATAATACTTAGCGCTTTGTTGAGTTATTTATTATATCCTTTATATGAATTGACAGATTATAGAGAAGAATTTACGTCAATCGTTATAATCGCTGCGATAATCATTAAAATAATTATCAACTTATCTATATTTATGATAGCGGATAGAATAACAACAAAATGGATTGCTAAATTATTATTAATTATATGGGTTGTTCTTGTTGAATGCTTGTATACTCCTATTAACCTATCATATATTGTTTTGCTATGTGTATCAGGTGGAATTGTTCTAATAGAACAGTTAAGGGGGAGAAGAAAGCATATTTAATTTAGATTCAGAATTACTTTTGTAGCTTTCACCATCGAAATATGATATACTATTCTAACGCGCATAATTCGTGCGCGATAGGAGGAAACACATTTAGATGTTAGAAAAATTTGAACAATTAATGATTAGCGAA
>JAIITD010000209.1 GCA_022737715.1 Veillonella sp. | reverse complement strand
TATAGATTGTTATGCACATACTTGCTAAAGTGGCGAGAGAATACGGCGGTATCACCCTTGTGCGTACCGCCGTTTTTCTATGTGACTATAAAGTTTTAATCATATAATCAGATTATCTGATACGAAGGAGTGAAATATTTTGGCTGAATTACTTCAGATTAAAGATTTGGAAGTGTCTGTAGAAGAGAAGAAAATTCTTAAAGGCATTAATTTAACAATAAATAAAGGTGAGATTCACGTCGTAATGGGTACGAATGGTGCTGGTAAATCCACATTGGCAAATGCTATTATGGGTAACCCATTGTACACAGTAGATAAAGGTTCTATCGTATTTGATGGCAAGGATATTACAGAAGATGCTGTAAATGATCGTGCAAAAGCAGGTATCTTTATGTCATTCCAAAGCCCAATTTCCGTTCCTGGTATTACTGTAGAAAACTTCATCCGTACTGCAAAATCTACAATTACTGGTGAAAATGTACGTGCGTTGGCTTTCAAAAAAGAATTGAAAGAAAAAATGGATGAATTGTCCTTTGATACATCTTATGCACAACGTTATGTAAACGAAGGTTTCTCCGGCGGGGAACGCAAGAAAAATGAAATTCTTCAAATGTCTATTTTAAATCCAAAATTGGCTATCCTTGACGAAACTGACTCTGGTCTTGACGTTGATGCTGTTCGTATTGTATCCGAAGGTGTTAATCGTTTCCATAATGAAGACAATGCAGTATTAATCATTACTCACCATAATCAAATTCTTCAAAAATTAAAACCTGATTTTGTACATGTTTTGATTAACGGTAAAATCGTTAAAACTGGTGATGCTTCATTGGTTCGTGAAATTGAAGAAAAAGGTTACGACGCATACAAAGCATTAGCATAGGAGGCAACATGGAAGAAAGAAAGAAAACCCAAGTTGCGGATATGGACCGTGGCGTCTATGATATAAAGAATAATTTTGAGTATTCCTATATTGCTGATGCCGGTTTGACAGAAGATATTATCCGTGAAATTTGGTCTAATAAAAATGAACCAGAATGGATGCTCGACTTCCGTTTGAAATCCTTAGAGATTTATAATCGCATGGAAATTCCTAACTGGATTCCTGATATTTCTGGCTTAGATATGGAACATATTTATACATATGTAAAGCCTAAGGTAGATATGAAGGGTGATTGGGACGAAGTACCTGACGATATTAAGAGCACATTTGATCGCCTCGGTATCCCAGAAGCAGAAAAAACATCTCTTGCAGGTGTAGGTGCCCAATATGACTCCGAAGTCGTATATCACAGCATTCAAGAAGATCTTGTAAAACAAGGCGTAATTTATACTGATATTGAGACAGCGCTTCATGAACATGAAGAAATCGTAAAAAAATACTGGATGACATTGATTCCTCCTACAGATCATAAATGGGCAGCCCTTCATGGTGCCGTTTGGTCTGGTGGTTCCTTTGTATATGTTCCTGCAGGCGTGCAAGTGGATATTCCTTTGCAATCCTATTTCCGTTTGAATGCACCAGGTGCTGGTCAGTTTGAACATACGATGATCATCGTAGAAGAAGGCGCTAAGGTACACTTTATCGAAGGTTGTTCTGCTCCTAAATACGATGTATCCAATCTTCATGCAGGCGCAGTAGAATTGTTCGTTAAGGATAACGCTACATTGCGTTATTCCACAATTGAAAACTGGTCTAAGAATATGTACAACCTCAACACAAAACGTTGTGTTGTAGGTAAAGGTGGTACTATTGA
>JAIITD010000021.1 GCA_022737715.1 Veillonella sp. | reverse complement strand
TAGACTCCTATGAAGAACTCACAGAAGTCTAGTATATTGCATGTTTAATTAAAATCTATATATCAATTATGCCTCATTCTTCGATAAATAGATAGTATAATCTGCACGATAGCTACACCAATGATAACACCAGCTGTATCGATTGCTACATCACGAATCGATGCATTTCGACCAATACTTGTTAGCTGTAAGCATTCATCCATGACAGCGATAACCAATCCTATAGCAATCACTTTAAGTCCTGCATACTCACGATTAAATTGATGTAACGCCACATATAAACACCCTCCGAGTACAGCAAACTCAAAAACATGTGCCAGCTTGCGGACAATACGGTTTAATGACCACATATCTCCGGAGATTCCCAATTTATAAAGAATCGGGCTTAACCATTGTGTAAACATAAGACTCAAACCATCTGAAGAAATATCATTTTGTAATGAATTATCCCATATAAAGAGAATAACGAGAATAACTAAGGTAAAACTTATCCAATGTTTTTTTAACATCTACTATCACCGCCACTAATCTCGGTCAAAAATATCTCTAGTATAAACTTTATCTTTTACATCGGCTAATGATTCATCCCAACGATTAGCTACAATCACATCACTAACACGTTTAAAATCATCAAAGTTTCTAATGACTGGTGAGTGGAAAAAATCATCAGCGTCTAGTGTTGGTTCATAAACAACAACGGCAATCCCCTTTGCCTTAATACGCTTCATGATACCCTGTACCGCAGAAGCCCTAAAATTATCAGAATTTGTTTTCATTGTCAATCGGTAAATACCGACAATCTTAGGATTTTTTCCGATGATAGCATCTGCAATGTGATCTTTTCTCGTCCGATTTGCATCAACAATGGCAGATATAAGATTCTGTGGTACATCATTGTAATTGGCAAGTAATTGCTTTGTATCCTTTGGCAAACAGTACCCGCCATATCCAAAAGAAGGATTATTATAGAAATCCCCAATACGAGGATCTAAACATACGCCATGAATAATCTCACTCGTATTTAATCCACGCACCTCTGCATAGGAATCTAGTTCATTAAAGTAAGCTACACGCAATGCTAAATAGGTATTAGCAAACAATTTTATGGCCTCTGCCTCTGTAGAACCGGTGAAACATAAAGGTATATCATCTTTAAGAGCACCATCGGCTAATAAGTGAGCAAACGTATGCGCTCGTTCAGAATCTTCACCAACCACAATGCGAGAAGGATATAAATTATCATACAAGGCCTTACCTTCACGCAAAAACTCAGGAGAGAAGATGATATTATTCGTATTAAATCGTTCTCTCATTTGTTCAGTATAACCCACAGGAACCGTTGATTTAACAATCATAACCGCATCAGGATTAATATCCAATACTGTTTTAATCACTGATTCCACAGAAGATGTATCAAAAAAATTCTTTTGTGGGTCATAGTTTGTTGGTGTAGAAATAATTATATAATCGGCACCAAGGAAAGCCTCTTTAGGATCTAGAGTAGCACGAAAATTTAAAGATTTATTTTTTAAATAGTCTGCTAGTTCCGCATCTACAATAGGTGATTCCTTGCGATTAATCATATCAACCTTTTCAGGAATGATATCCAATGCAACCACTTCATTATGTTGTGCTAATAATACTCCATTTGAAAGGCCTACATAGCCCGTACCAGCTATTGCTATTTTCATTTATTTACCATCCTTCATATAAAAATCTTTATACCATATTGCAAAACGTCTTAAACCTTCTCGAAGTGTTGTACTTGGTTTAAACCCAAAATCCGTTTCTAATGCAGATGTATCAGCATATGTAATCGGCACATCTCCAGGTTGCATCGGTACGAGTTCCTTATGGCGTTCCATGTTAAAATCTGCTGGTAATACACCAGCACCTATTAACTCTTCACCTAATATTGTCACAAAGTCCAATAGATTTTCAGGACTATTATTACCGATATTATAAATTGCATATGGTGGTACTGGTAATCCATCAGCCCCATTTCTTCGTTCTGGAGCTACTTGCATAACCTTATAAACGCCTTCAACAATATCGTCTATATAAGTAAAGTCACGCTTACAATTACCATAGTTAAAGATTTTAATCACTTCGCCTTTGCGCAATGTGTTAGTAAATCCAAAGTATGCCATATCAGGACGCCCTGCCGGGCCATACACAGTGAAGAACCGAAGGCCTGTACATGGGATGTTATACAACTTAGCATAGGAATAGGCTAATAACTCATTAGATTTCTTTGTTGCTGCATATAAGGACACAGGATTATCTACTTGATCATCTGTAGAATAAGGAATCTTTTTATTAGAACCATAAACGGAAGAGGATGATGCATATACAAGATGTTCAACACCTTTTGCCCCATTATCATACGAATGACGGCAACATTCTAATATATTGTAAAATCCAATAATGTTTGACTCTATGTAAGCATCTGGGTTTGTAATAGAATAGCGTACACCTGCCTGTGCAGCTAGATTTACGACTACATCGGGTTTATATTCGTTAAAAATAGATTGTAAAAACTCTTTATCTGCTATATTCCCTTTTTTAAATATCCATTGATTATCATGTTTTACAGAGGAAACAATCTGTTGAAGTCTATACTCCTTTAAACTCACATCATAATAATCATTAACAGAGTCAACACCTATGATGACGCTACTTTCAATATTATTAAAAAGCGACATAACAAGATTGGCACCTACAAATCCTGCAGCCCCAGTAATGAGAATTACCTTGTTATGTAATGATACATTTTGTAAAAGCATAGTCTGTCCTTTCCTTTAGGAACGTCTTAGTCGTGCTAAGGCGCTATCCCATATTTTAGCAAGTACAACCCTCTCCGTTGGAAATAGATACAACACAACAAGATACGAAATGAGACTGATACATATACAGAAAATCGTCCAAATCATACTATTATATACATGCAATAAAACATACGAACCAACACCTACAATGGCGGAGGTAATGATATAAGTTTTAATATTACGAATAATATTCCATGTATTCATATCAATATATAATGCTACAAAAATCATGGCCATTGCTAACATTTGAATACGAACGATAGAGCGAGCATAGACAAATGTTGTAAAGTCATACTGTACGCAAACATAAATAACAGGAATTAATACAATAAGATGAGTAACCTGAACAGCAAATGACACATTGGGCAATCCTTTAGCACGAAACATTTCTGATGCCAAATTAGCTGTTACTGTCATATAAGCAGAACTTAATGCCCAAGAACCTAATACAATACCGGCTAAGGCCCATTGTGGGCCTAGTAAAATTTGAACTACAAAATCTTGATATACAAAGAGCCCTACGCCTAATGGTACTAGAAATAACGCCATATACCGTTGAAACGTTAAAAAGGTTCGTTCAAACTCTTTTGAATTTCTCTGATGTCTCGATAATGCGGCAAATAGTACTGGCGCCATAGAAGCTGTAGCAATCGACATAATGGTAGTAACAATAGCCATAGGCATCTTATACACACCTAGGTAATAGGCATCCATGTATCGACTAATAATAAAGGTGTCTACCCATGCTGTTAGCCATATAGAAAACGCTTCTGCTAAGGACCATGCACTAAAGCTAAACATCTTACAAAATACACCCATTGAAAAATAGAGGCTTAAAAATTTATCTTGTCGCACACATAATGCAATGGCTGTAAATAATTGGGCAACCAATAATCCTGCAATTAACGACCAATAATCAAACCCAGCTAACGCCAGAGGGATGGATATGATAAGGGGCGTAATAATAGTAATAATACGTATACTCAATAGAAATTTAAAATTAAAACTTCTTCGATACATAGCCATCTGTATGCTACTAAACGCATTTAATGGCAACAATGCCCCCATTACAGCCAGAGGAAAACCCAATCCTTCATTTCCAACAAGTGCAGCCAGTTCATTACGCCACATAATAATAAAGGCCCACAAAATAAAGGCAAACAAAAGGTTTGAAATAAAGGCGACACTTACATTCTGATTTTTTTCACGATCATCCTCAAATTCATGTTGTACAAGGTATTTTTGAAAACCTGCATCAGCCAACATATCACCAAATGATATGACCATCATAATAGTCGCCAATATACCAAAGGCTGTAGGCGCTAAAATATGAGCTAATATGATATTGGTAATCGGTGTTATGAGCTTTGCTAGCACTTCTGTAATGAGAGACCACTTAGCAGCTGTTACGACTTTAGTATCCATGTAGAGTCTTATCCATTCATTTTCGATTAATATTCTTTAAGCCCTGCAAAAATAATTCATGATGAGCTTCACATTCTATAAAGTTCTGTATGCCCAAATAACTCGTCTTTCCCAATAATAAGCGTACTAATTTCCGTCTGGTCAATCCATTAATAACCTTGACAATCCATGTACGCCCTAAAAACTCTCGTAAATAACGATTAATATGAGTATCAGCAAACTGTTTATAGTTCTCTATAATAAACTCTGCATTCTCACATTGTTTACTACGTTTCTTATATGATTCAAGTATCAGTTGAGCTTCTTCTGGTGATGCTAATCTAACGCCCATTTCTGTTTGCACTAATGGGATTTCAGATACGTGAAAGCCCGCATCATCAATATCGACCTCTATAAGTAGGGAGTTGTCTACTATATCATGAAGTTCATCAAATGCAGATGTATGAAATACAAAATTGCCTTGACCATAGATGATAGTACCCGTCTTATAATCTTCACAACTGCCTATGCAGTGGCTATGTTGGCAAAGCACTAATGCGGCACCTTTTTCTATAAACTTTCGACAATACCGCTGTAACATAGGTGATGGATATTGATAAAACTCCTTTCCCCCATGATACAGAACTATTACGTAATCACATTGATTCGCTAAAGACTCAACATGATCAAAACTTTCTAATACGTCAAAAGGATTGGCTCCTGCACGATGGTCATTAGCACAAGAAAATTCATGTTCAGTACACATATAAATGCCTAAACGAATTCCATCTTTAGTGAAAATATATGGTTTCTCTGCAGCATGAATATTCTCCCCTATACCGCCATAAGCGATATCATATTGCTCTAATACGTTCATGGTTGACTGCAATCCTTCAAAGCCTTGATCATAGCAATGATTATTACATACAGTCAGGAATAAGGAAGGTATTCTCTTAAATGCATTCACAGTCTTCGTAGGAGATTTTAGATTATTCCCAAATTTAACAATAGGAGTATTACTATCGGTTAAAGGCACCTCTAAATTAAATATATTCAGATCAGTCGTACAAAGCATATCGTATAACTTAGGTCCTATTAAAGTATGTATATCTCCGTTTTCAAAGGCGCTACGATTGATGTCTGTAGGTACAAAATCAGCTCCGATGTATATCTTCAAGATGTAACCACCCTCCCATTTCGTAATCAAACTCTATCGGCCTTAATGTTTCGAATCCGGCACCTGGATAAAATGTTAATTCCCCAACGTACAAATGTCCCTCCACATCATAGAAATCGACGCGCAAAAACGGAAAGTCTTTCGACAATGTACGACATATGGACAACATTTCGTCATAATGTTCAGGCTTTTTAAAGGGTTGTTTCGTAGGCATGTAATGCCCCATAATAACATCCATATATTGCCAATTAACATCATAAAAATCCATTCTCGTGCCACCAGAACCGAAACGATTAGAACATACAATAGTGAGTTTAGGATCTCCATGAAAGGAATACATCTTATAATCTAATAAATCATTATCACCTAATGCCTCTATATACTCCTCCGCTATAATCCTATGAGGTACGCCTTTATAAGGCCACTCACGGGCAATACGAAAGAAATCACAAGCTAATGATCTATGGATGATGCGACGAGCCTCTTCCTTATTAAATTCAGTTTTATCCTTACAAATTACAATACCCCCACTATCATGCGTACATTTCAAGACAAACTGATTAGGCAGTGCATCAAAATCAATTTCATCAAATGTGTCCCACACACCCAAAGTAGGGATAATATATTTAGAATCAATACGATTAGCCAAGTAAAACTTGGCCTCATACTTATCAACCATATTAATATACTGTGGTTGTCGATCGTAGAGTTTCATCCACTGCAATTTTTCATTAAATGTACGAGGATTTTTCAAATTTAATGGATACCCCATATATTTTGGAAACATTTTTCGGAGAAAAGCTTCATCGCTTAATGAGTCATACACTCCTAGCTTTACTAATGTCCGTGTTCGGTAGTGAGAGTCGGTGATGAATCGTTTTCCTTTTGTTAAAATTGTTTGTATGTTCATCGGAAGTCCTTCTTTTAGCACGTAAAATTTGTACTTCTATATAAAATAACATCATGTAAAAATAGGTACTTTTACTTTCATAAGACACCATGCCCATATCCATAACAAGCTGAGACATGAGTAAAATAAGAACCATAACATATTCATTGCTGTGGAAATCATGATATCGAATCATGTTATATACGAGATATGCATACATGGAGTAGTATGTGACCACACCTATAACACCAGTACCCGCCAGTAATTCAATGTAATTATTATGAAGATAATAGTTTTCCCGTCCAAAAATAGAGTATGTATATACTGCTGGATTATTAATCCCAACACCTATGATTGGAGACTGATGAAATAAATCCCAACCGATATCGACTAAGGCCATGCGAATAATGGCAGATGAGTCCCCACCTGTTCCGGTGAAAGCATCTATCATCGAGCTCATACGTTCTAACACTTCACTAAAAATAGGTAGCTGTAAAATACCTATGAAAGCAATAATTAATATGCCCAAATAAGCTACTAATTTAGCTAAGGAATTAACAATATTGTTACTGCGAAAGCTTTTAAATACGAATAGTAAAACGATGCCTATAACAACGAATACCAAAGCTTTACGGCTACCTGTAGCCGCCAATATACCTAATGTTGGTAATGCTATAATATTCCACCACCGCGGTTTTTCATACATCATATAATACACGGTCATTACGATGGCATTGGCACCTAATAGCCCTACTGTATTTGCATTTAATGCGTCATTTGCAATACGGGCCGACGAAGACAGAACATTGATAAAGTAATCGAGCCCATAGTAATACACCGTATAAAAACAAACGATGTACCCCGTCCACATACCAATTTTTAACAATGAATCTACTGATTTTTCTCGTTGAAAACACATATATAAGACGATGAGCATACAAAATATTTTTACAATATCAAAGCTTCTACTCAGGGCTACAGATGTGTCAAGTGCATTCAATGAACTAAGATAGCAAACGCCTATAAATAGCAACATATACATATGCATCCATGTAAATGACAGTGTAATTCGCCCCTGGTCTCGGACGAGATAACATAGTATCAATCCAAACAAGCATACGAATAACACATAGGCACCGTAATCTGCATCACCGAGGGCAAACGATATGGTCAATGAAAGTACAAGAAATACTAATGTTATAAACCATATAAGACGATTAGATATGGCCGTAATATTTAATTTCAATACTGTCCCTCTTCTCTCAATATATGTACATCACAACACAAACTTATGTTATAGAATATCAATCCAACGTTTAGCAATTTTACTAAGTGGGAATGTATCTCGTACCTTAATTGCTTCAGCAGATATACGCTTGGCCAATTGTGGATCAGCTAAGATGGATTTCATTTTTTCATACATCGTTTTTGTATCGCCTACGGGAACTAATAATCCATTTACCCCATCCTGAATAACCATACGAGCACCACCTACTGGACAATCGGTAACAACAACAGGTAACCCCATACCCATAGCTTCTAACATAGAGTTAGATATGCCTTCAAAGTCAGACGATGACACAAACATGGTACACGGTCGCTCTTGTTCCAAGATGTTAGTTGCAAATCCCGGTAAAAGAACTCTGTCTGTTAACCCTAAATTTGCAATTTGTTGACGAAGTTCATCCTCTAGAACACCTTGACCATAAATGACAAGTTTATAATCCTTAAACTCATCCGCCAACATACTAAATGCATTGATCATCATAGGTAAATTCTTTTGCGGATGCAATCGACAAGCGGTTACAATAATCTTTTCACGTTCCCCTTCGTAAGGTTCTGGTAAATTGCCATTAATCGGATTTGGAATGATATGTCCCCGGCTTTGTATAGACTTTGAAAAATACGATTTTGCATCTTCCGTTTGAAATACGATGGCATCAGCAAATCGAAAGGCAAAGTCTCGAAGCATTTGTTGATGTTTCCCGACAGGTACTTTGCGCGGATTATTTCGTTCAGAAAATACCATGCGATTGTTCACAAACCACGAACTAATAGCTAATATAAAACTGGACGCACTTAGAAATGATAAACACGTTGCATTAGGGCGTTCTTTTAATATACCTATAAGTGCTTTGATTTCTTGTAAAAATCGAAGAATCTTATTGGAACTAGTTGTATGTATTTGAATTTGCTCTATACCTTTTGGCAATGCATATTCTGTACCATACCGATTTGGACTCGTCTGTATAACAGTAATTCTATGACCATCATGATGCCATTGACGGGCCAATTCTGTTAAAATTCGTTCAGCTCCGTCATTACCGAGGGAAATCGTAACAATAATAATTTCTTTACCCATTTTGACGCTCCTCTGTGATATATTCGGCTAGACGCATATATGCGTCCTTCATGGTTACCCGTGGTTCCCATGATAGATTGCGCATCTTCCTAGAATTCAAAAACATATGAACTGTAGGCGCATAGCCAAAGGAGGAAACATTGTCAGGAATATCAAAGACAACAGAAATTTTATCGCCCCCTACATGACATGCTACTAAGTTCGCAATACTAGCGATACTACGCGTTTCCTCATCATGGCATACATTATAAGCTTCACCCATATCACCTTGAGTCATCAAAATAATAATGGCACGTACTGCATCCGTAATGTAACAGAAGTTAGACATGGAATCGCCCTTTGTATGAAGGATGATATCACGACCATCCAAAGCATGTTGGGTGAACTGCATAAACACGCGATTATCATCTAGCGGTACACCAGCACCGAACGTCTGCGCAAGGCGAGCAATCTTAACAGGAACACCAAATTCAACAGCATAGGATTTACAGTAGCATTCGCACATACGCTTGCTTTCAGAATAGGAACTACGAACATTTAGATGATCTAAATACCCAATGCGGTCCTCCGTCATAACTTGTCCAGACTCATAAGGTACACCATACTGCTCCATGCTCGATAGATATACCATCCCCAAAATCTGCTGTTCTTTTCCCAGTGCTAACATACGTTCCGTACCATGTATTGACGTACGGATCGTATCCACCGGATGTTCTACAAAATATTTAGATTTTGTAGGTGATGCACCATGCATAATATAGTCGCATGCTACATCTAGAGAATCTAATGGGGTATCCACAAATGTGATTACTTCTGAATCTAGGATTTCCCCAAACATATGATGTGCTTTTTCTATATTGCGCACATGACATACGACATGTAATGAAAGATGATAGGCCTCATTAGCGGCTACCAATGAACGAGCCACCATAGAGCCGATTAAACCTGTAGCACCTGTTACAAGTATTGTCTTACCTTGAAAATTCTTAAATATATGAGAATCACCTATAATTTCTTGTATGTCTCGTTCAACAACCGTATTAATTGCCCTCACCTCCACTTTCTCTATTTTTTAATATACCTGTAAACATGTAGTAATCTGATGGGGTTGTAATCTTAATATTTTCAGGTTCCCCCCACACTGGGTACAATGGATACCCATAATGCATCATCATAGATGCAGAATCGATAAAATCGTGAATACCTTCTGCTATGGATGTATCGTGAACAGAAAGAATATCAACGAGCCTAAAACTTTGAGGCGCTTTGGCCATCAAGCATTGCTGCCGATTTAAAATCGTTTTGATTTCTCCATCATCAGTAACCATAACCGTTTCAATGGCAGGAGTTACCGTAATAGCACTCCCCTTTGTTTCAACAGATCGTATATTTCTAACAATGGTAGACCGATCGACCAAAGGGCGCACGCCATCGTGAATTAGTACTGTTATATCATCAACACCATATAATCGTTTCACTTCTAGCAAACCATTATATTGAGAGTCCAGTGCTGTCTCACCGCCGGGAACAATGGATACGATTTTTTGAAGGCCTTCTTTTGCTATCAGTGCCTTTGCATAATCCATCCAGTCTGACTTACATACTAGTACGATGCCATCAATGAAGGGTTCTTCTTCAAAGATAGATAGTGTTTGTATTAGTATAGGCTTGCCATTCCATTCAAGGAATTGCTTTGGCATTTTATCATTTTTCATACGGGATCCTACGCCGCCAGCAAAGATAACTGCTATTCTTTTCATAGAACCTCCCTTAACTATTAACGATGTTTATTTACTAAATAATGAATGCCCTTGTAATTGGTATAACTATTATCCATATCAATATATACGGCATCATGCTTCGCTACACGCTGTTCCACTGGGGGCAATTGCATATAGTCACCCCAAATCAAACGTAAGTATCGTTCATAACCAGCCATAACGGGAATTTGATGACCTTCAAATTCCTTATATACAACATGATCAAAATCTTGTCGTGGATGACGTAGCTTCATACCTTTCAAACTACCAATCAGTTCCGTTACTTCATCAGATGTATCAAAATCATATTGACTCATTTGCTTTTCTGCGAAGCGCCATATGTGATACCGCCACGAAGGTTTAGAAATCACCTTGTAAATACATCCTGCTAACATACGATATAGTTTTCCTTTGTTGTCGGGTAACCGTTGCGCATTAAACAAGGCAAAGGTCATGGCCCACATTAATTGAAAGAATCGTTTAACAGATCCCTTTGGGCAACCATCGATAGGCATGATTTCAAGAGCTAAACCATGACAAATATCTTCATTTACACTGTGCCGATTGATGAAAGTCGTTTCTTCATCACGGATTGATGCGCCCGCATCATGATAGATTTTATCTCTCGTTGTTCTACAATAGGTATACCGTTTATCACCATGTATAGGCCAAAGTTCAGCCAATCTTTCATAATCAGGACGAGGCATAAAAATATCCAAATCATCATCCCAAGGGATAAACCCTTTATGTCGAATAGCCCCTATGAGACCGCCACCGCATAAATAGAATCGTAGATTATGAGCATCACAAAATTCTTTAAATACTAATAACATATTCAATTCTTTAGCTTGTATATCATGAGCTGTTGTATCTGCCATACTACCTTTCTAACGTATAACGGCCAATACCGTTTCCACCATAACTTTTAATTCTCGAATAAACGAGAATTCTTTAAGACTTCGTAAATTCCATTCCATCTTTGCAGGCAATACATTGTGAATGTAGCAATCATCTACATCATCCGCTGCATCTAACAAGGTATCTTCATCCTTATACCGAATACTAGCTACACTGGTTACACCTGCAGGGAGCAACAATGTCGCTTTCATTTCATCTGTATAAGCTGCTACATACCTCGGAACCTCTGGACGTGTACCTACAAAACTCATGGTACCTTCTAATATATTGATTAATTGAGGCAATTCATCGAGTCTACATTTTCGCAAAGCCTGTCCTACAGATGTAACACGCATATCGCCTTTAGAGGTAACCTGTGCACCAAGCTGTTCAGCATTTTGTACCATAGTTCTAAACTTGTAAATTCTAAAGGATTTACCATACTGCGTGATTCGTTCTTGTCTAAAAAATACAGGCCCTTCACTATCTAGTTTTATCCATACCGCTAACAATAGAAATATTGGACTTAGCACTACTAATAAAATGGCTGACATTAAGCGATCAAATATAGACTTAATTAACAAATCACCACGCTTAGCTGCTAGGATCTCATAATAGGGACGAACTGCTTCACACCGCATATCATCAGGTAACGCCTGCCATGATTTCCAAATCATAACGCACCTAAACATTCTTTGAATGTATCAATAACATAATCTACCTCTTCGTCTGTTAAATTAGTATGGAGCGGCAATGTTATTTCATTTTTGAATTGTTTGTACGCATTAGGATAATCATCTATAGAAAAGCCCAAGTTTTTATACGCCGTATGCATTGGAATTGGCTTATAATGCACATTTGTAGCAACGCCTTTCTCAGCCATTTCTTCAATTAATTTATTACGTTGTTCTATAGTTGCATCATTGATACGCACTAAATATAAATGACCACTACTCATATGCTCATCAGTGTAATGAGATACAACAGATACAGGACAGTCTTGTAATCCTTCATTATAGCGATTGATAATGTCACGACGTCGTTGTAGTAAACCAGGATATCGTTCTAATTGCGCTAAACCAATAGCCGCCATAATATCCGTCATATTGCATTTATAATAGGTGCCTTTAATATCATACTCCCAGGCTCCCATCTTAGTTTTGGCCAATGCATCCTTATCCTGACCATGTAAAGATAATAGTTGGAATTCCTTATAAAGAGCTTCATCTTCAATGCCCTCTACATGTTTCCATGTAGCACAACCACCTTCTGCAGTTGTGAAATTTTTTACGGCATGAAAGGAGAAACTACTAAAATCAGCTACATTGCCTGTATGCAGCCCTTTATAGGTTGCCCCAAATGAATGAGCACAATCTGCAACGATAGGAATCCTACCCAATGCACGTTGTATATCATTACTTGGCACAAATAGAGATTTAGCATTATTTACGATTGTAAATAAACGGTCATAATCACAAGGTACGCCACCGATATCGACAGGAATGATAGCCTTTGTCTTATCTGTTATGGCAGCAGCCACCTTATCATAGTCCATTTCATAAGAGTCAGGTGCCGTATCGATTAATACTAGTTTTGCTTCTACATGAACGACGGGACTTGCACTAGCCGTATAGGAGTAAGCACTAGTTATAACTTCATCACCGGGTCCAATACCTAATACGCGAAGAATCATTTCTAAGGCTGCAGTTGCCGAATTTAAGCACACAGCCTTCGGTGTCCCTAAATATGATGCAATACGTCGTTCTAATTCCTTAGTACGTGGACCAGTTGTAATCCAACCACTTTTTAACGCTTCTACCACCTCATTAATTTCTAATTCTGTGATATCTGGAGGAGAGAAATTAATTTTCATATCTTTCACCTATACTTTCCATTTATTCCATATCAATAAACACTGATCCGATAATAGGTACTCCAATTTGCTCTAATCGTTGTTTAGCTAATGCCATATCATCAGGCTGTACATAGTCGCCTTTTACTACAAAGAGAACCCCATCTGCTTTCTCAGCTAGGACTAAGGCATCCGTAACACTTAACACAGATGGTGTATCCACAATGATGACATCATATTCATCACGAATGTACCCAAACACAGTAGATAATCGCTGAGAATCAACAACCTCAGACGGAGATTCCACTTTAGTACCACTGGTAATGATATCTAGATGCGGCATCACATGACGATGAATCGTCAAATCTTCATCCATAATAATATGATTTGTTAACCCTTGATTTTTAACATCAAACACAATATGTTGCACTGGATTGCGTAAATTACCATCGATTAACAATACCTTGTCATTATTCTTGGATAAAGAAATCGCTAAATTAGCGGCCACCTCGGATACACCTTCACCGGTTGTAGCAGATGTAACACACAGTAATTTTCTATTTTCTGCATTACAGCGATACTGTAAATTGCTACGTAATGTGCGATAAGATTCCACAAGAGGAGTATCACCATATTCATTTGAAATTAATCGTATTGTATCCATCTTAACCTCTCACCTTATACAACCAACGCAACACTTTATTCTTAGGCTCTTCTGTTACTAATTTGCTGTGATTAGGAATAATACCTAACATTGGTACCTGCAACATATCTTCAACATCTTTTGCGGTTTGTACTCTCCGATTTCGCAAGGATTGAACTAATGTATACAAACATCCTAAAACTAGACCAATAATGACACTAGCAACCATAACAAGTACACGTCGTGGTGCTATAGATTTTTCTGGTAACGTAGGCGCATCGACGATTTGTACCTCATTCGGTACCATAACCTCTGCCACCTTAGCTTCCTCTAAACGTTTGGAAAGCATTTCATAAATATCTTGAGCTACATCTACATCACGCTTAGCTTGTATATAGCCCCGTTCCTTTTCAGGAAGTGCTTTCATAGCATCTTCGTTGTCTTTATCTAGATCAGCTAAAGCAGCTTCTTTACTTTGAGCCACAGCTAATGCTGCTTCATTTCTAAATTTATCAGCTAATAAACCTTGTTGAGCGGAATTGCTTGATGGTGCTTGCTGTGAAACAATTGCATCGATTTCCTGTTGTAAACCGGCTTGGGCTTTAGCAATCTGATCATTAACTTCCTTCATGGCAGGATGTGAATCTGTATATTTACCTGCATAACTCGCCTTACGAGCCTCTAAATCTGCTAGTTGCGATTTATACGCTTGTACTGTTGAGCTATCTGCAATGCTAGCACCTGCGGAACCTAAATCTGCATTAATGCTACCTAATGCAGCTTGAGCTGTTTCTAAATCGAGTTTATTTTGTGCTTTTTCGCGATCAATCAAAGTAATCTTATCGGTAAGGCCCTTCATCTGGTCATTAGTAGAATAAATTTTATTATCTACTTGAAATTGTTGGAGCTTTTGCTCTGCTTCAGATAATTCTTCCTTCGCTGTTACCACTCTTTTTTGTAAAAACTCACGAGTCGCTTTTTGTTCAACTTGTGATAACTCAGCTAAACGTTTTAAAAAAGTATCAATTAATAACTGATTCGCTTCTTGTGCCTCTTCTGGGGACTTACCAGTCACGCTGACTTGTAATAACTGTGTTTCTTTATAAGGTTTTGTTTCAATGCGATTTTTAACAAATTCTTCGTAGGTTGGTAGCTTACCAGTATCTTTGTCAATTTCATTGATAACGAGTTCCACAACATTACGACTTTTTAAAATCTCTGCATCAGTGTTCATCAATTGACGAGCCATCGTATCCGAGTAGCTTGGGTCACTAGATAGTACTGAATTACCTAAGCCTTGCGTCTGTTTAATACGCAAGATAGCTGTAGACTGATAGGTAGATGGTGTTACGATTAGGTACGCACCGCCAAGGAGAATACAAATACCGGTCACATTTATAATAGTTCGCCGTTTTCTAACAAGAATCTTTGCTATATCTTTTATATCTATAATTTGTTCCATCCCAATACCCCTTTCAAGTAGGCATACAACACCGCGGTCTCTCTTACCGCTTAAATATTATGGTTAGGTGTATATGTTGGAATAATATCCTGTAATACGCCAATTACATCCATATCGGTTTCACAAGAATCAAAGGTGCCAATTTTCTCCATCAACCAATCACGATCAACGGTATCTAATGCGGCTTCAAAAATCTTTGTATGATTTGTTCGATTAGTACCTTCTTCAGAGGTAAGCAATTCTTCATATTTCTTTTCACCAGGTCTAAGGCCTGTAATTTTGATATGAATGTCTTTATCGGGTTCCAATCCTGATAAGCGAATCATATTTCTTGCTAAATCAATAATCTTTACAGGTTCGCCCATATCAAGTAAAAATACCTCTCCACCTTTACCCATAGCACCGGCCTGTAACACGAGTTGACTCGCTTCTGGTATAGTCATAAAATAACGGGTCATTTCTGGATCTGTAACAGTTACAGGGCCACCAGCTTCAATTTGTTTTTTAAATAAAGGAATGACGGAACCACGACTGCCGAGAACATTACCAAAACGAACAGTAATATATTTCGTATCATATGTATCATTCATAGATATGATAACCTTCTCTGCGACGCGCTTTGTGGCGCCCATAACACTAGTCGGATTTACGGCTTTGTCTGTAGAAATCATGACAAACCGTTCTACACCATGGCGACCTGCGACATCGGCTACATTTCTTGTGCCATAAATATTATTTAAAACGGCAGCCATTGGCTGAATTTCCATAAGAGGCACATGTTTATGAGCTGCTGCATGGAATACAACTTGAGGATTATATTGAGTAAAAATTTGATCTAATTGTTGCTTATCTCTGATATCTGCAATAATTGGTATAATTGGGCCGTCTTTATATATATTTTTCAATTCCTGGTTGATAAGATATATACTATTTTCACCATGTCCTAATAACAAAAGCATCTTCGGACCAACACGCATAATTTGACGACAAATTTCAGAGCCTATAGAACCGCCCGCACCCGTTACAAGGACAACCTTATCTCGAATATAATGTTCCACGATATCCATATCGAGACGAACCTCATCGCGTTCTAATAAATCTTCTATGGATACTGGATGTAAATGAGAAACAAGCACTTCGTCATCTAACAATTGGTACATACCAGGTAATGTATTAACTTTACATTTAAGAGGTGAACAGATTTCCATGATGTTTCTGATTTCATTACGTGTAACAGAAGGCATGGCAATTATAATTTCCTTCACCTTATTTTCTTTTACAATAGATGGAATATCATGACGATTACCGAGTATACGAACGCCGCCCATTAGACGATTAAATTTGGCCTCATCATCATCGATAAAACCAATTACCTTGCGCGAACGTTTATGATACCGTTCAATTTCACGAGCAATTGTGGCACCCGCATCGCCTGCGCCAATAATTAAAGTATTTACCATATCAGCATCAGTGCTTTGTTTTCCACCATAACGCATGGCAATATAATGGAGTACCATTCTACCAATTCCGATAACACCAGTACTAAGGATCCAGCTAATCAAATAGATGGACCTAGGTAAGGATTTATCAAATACATACATCCCCGTATAGAATAGTCCTGCTCCTAAGGTGGTCGCAATCAATACAGCAACCATTTCACGCATGCCTGCATAACGCCATATGCGCGTATATAGATGCATGGATAAAAGCATAACAATGTAGGAGATAACCATTATAGGTAATGCATCTACCATCTGCTGCATATAATATGATGTTATATAACCATCAAATCGTATGAGCAAACTAATCAACGCCACGCCAATGATAGTAATAACATCTACAATAAGTAATAAGCCGGGTAATAAATATGAACGCAATGAAAGCCCCCCTTATATGACTTACATATGATACTGTTTTACTAATTAGTCTTTACCTATGCGAGATACCATATAAGCACCTGTCAAAATAGGCGCAATATCTCTGGAGAAACTAATCTTACTATTCTTAGTTAAGTACAAGATATCGCCTTCACGCATAATGTAATTTTGTGACATATCACCAGTTTTCAATATATTATTTAAATTAATTTCAATAGGTTTTGTAGGGTCATTTTGGTGAATTAAGAATATCTTCTTCTTAGCCGTATCCCAGTTAAAACTACCAGCCGCACCAATAGCATCAATAACTGTACTCGATTTTGTTAATGTATAAGCACCTGGTTTATTGATTTCACCAAATACATAAACGCGAACGCCACCTAACTTTGTAACATTAACCGACACATCAGGCTTGATAATGTATGTGGATAATGCATTAGATACATTTCGGGTGAATTCATCTACAGTCATGCCATCTGCCTTAATATTCCCTACCATAGGAATGGATACGTATCCATCTGGTCGAATGGTGAAAGTTTTATTAGCCCCTAAATCTGCTTGTTGCACTACATCGATCATAAGTTCATCCCCTTGCCGTAGACGGTACTGTTGATCAGAACCAATCGTAGATGCAGACGTATCCATATTGGATGTTGTAACTGTTACAGGAGAAATATCTTTTGCAAAACCTGTAGTTGCCATCATACCTATTACAAGAGATAAAGCAATCCATTTCCTATTCATACATACACCTCATAGTATTCATTTCTAAAGAAACATATCATAACACAGCTATTTAAATAAATTTAATATTTTATTAATTATCGTACACATATTTTATCATCGTTTCTAGGTAACTACTATATAAGCAAGATGAAGCTTCTTTATATGGTCTTCATGAAACGTAAGAAAGATAGGAAATAACTGCACTTATTAGTCATAACTATATGTGTATATTTTTACGCATATTGTGGTAGTTGCTATACTATTTATCGATATATCTAATAAAAAACCTTTACATCCACATCAATTCCACAAAAAAAATGGATGTATATATCCATTTAATAATAGATATATACATCCAAATAAATTATATTTAATTTTATTCGACACGACCGCCCAAATAAGCTTCCATGACACGAGGATCATGTCGTACTTCATCAGCTGGACCAGATAATACCATTTTACCTGTTTCCAATACATACGCATAATCAGCAATTTTCAATGCTTGACGGACGTTTTGTTCTACCAAAAGAACGGTAGTTCCTTCAGCACTAATTTCTTTGATAGTTTCAAAGATTTCATTAACTACCAACGGTGCAAGGCCCATAGATGGCTCATCTAGTAACAATAACTTAGGACGCGCCATAAGAGCACGACCAATGGCAAGCATTTGTTGTTGGCCACCAGATAATGTACCACCTAGTTGATAGCTCCGTTCATCGAGAATTGGAAAGCGTTTAAATACCTTTTTAATATCCGCTTCAATCTCATTATCATTGCGTATATAAGCGCCCATTTCAAGATTCTCGTAAACGCTCATATCTTGAAGAATTTGACGACCTTCAGGTACTAAGGAAATACCATTATGTACAATTTGATGAGTTTTATGTCCAGTAATGTCTTGACCCTCAAATAGCACCTTACCTGATGTAGGCTTTACAAGGCCCATAATAGTCTTCATTGTTGTCGACTTACCAGCGCCGTTGGCACCGATCAAGGATACTATAGACCCTTGTGGTACTTCTAAGCTAATGTCTTTTAAGGCTGTAATATGTCCATAACCAGCCACGATATTTTCTAGCTTTAACATATTACGCCTCCTCTTTACCTAAGTATGCTTCGATAACAGCCTCATTATTTTGAATTTCTTGAGGTGTACCTTCAGCAAT